>CAYYHH010000081.1:5282-7419 GCA_964471645.1 uncultured Oscillospiraceae bacterium | reverse complement strand
TGCTATTATCGCTTTTGCCCACAGGGACATATCCCTGAGGTTGGAAGTAAGTGTTGAGCTGGGGCCGTGGGCTCTGTTGTAAGGGTAATGCCGGACTATGGCAAAATGGTTGTCTTCGGTTTTCTCGTGGGGAACACATAAATCATTAATATTGCGGCGGGCGGTGATAAGATCGGTATCGGTCATTCCCAGGGGAACAAAGATATTCTCTGACACGTAATCTTCAAAGCTGAGCCCGGATACGGAGGCGATAGCAGCCCCAAGAATCTCGTAACCGATATTGCTGTAGGAAAACTTGCCTTCATCGGGATCCCATAAGAGGCGGCCTTCCCTGACTTCATCGGAGAGTACATATCGGAGCAACGCACCTTCGTCTGTTTCGGGACTATACCAGCGATAATCCTTAACATCGGGCAGGCCTGCAGTGTGTGACAATAACTGTCTTACGGTAATCAATTTATACCTGTCATCGTCCATCCGGAGCCGGGGCAAATACCCGGTAATCCTTTCATCAAGATCCATAAGTCCTCTGTCACATAGTTGCAACACCGAAGTACCGACAAATAGCTTGGTCACAGAGGCCATGTGGAAAATATGATGCTCCCGCAGCGGAATCTTTTCTATAGCGTTCTGCCAGCCCGCAACATAAAAATAATCGGCATTTTCCATGCCCACATGAACAGCCAGGCCCGGCAGGTCGTAGTAATACAAGGCCTTATCAACGTGTGATCTCAGTTTATGGTCGATCCCGGAACAATAAATAGTGTTGCCTGACATAAAAAAACTCCCTATACTGTATAGTAATGAATCGATTGTAATGGTAATGAATCAATTGTACCATAATAACGGGAATAACGGGATCAAAACACGCTGTTATTACTGTGAGGAGGTATTGAATGCAATACAGGACATTTGCTCCTACGGGAGAGGGCCTATCGTTATTGGGTTTTGGCACAATGCGTTTACCGGTAACGGGGAAAGACGAAACAGAAATCGATGAGGACAAGGCCATCCGCATGATGCGTTACGCCATAGATAACGGTGTGAATTATATGGATACGGCATACATGTACCACGGCGGCAGCAGTGAGGTGGTTTTAGGCAAAGCGCTCAAGGATGGCTACAGGGAAAAGGTTTACATCGCAGACAAGATGCCGATTTGGTTGGCAGAGAAGGCCGGAGGAGCAGAGGCCTTATTTGAAGACCAGTTCAGACGCCTTGATGTAGAATACATCGACTTCTATCTTGTCCACAACCTTACAAAAAAAATATGGCAAAGAGTGAAAGACGAAAACGTGATGCCATTTTTAGAGGAAATGAAAAGCAAAGGGCGCATCGGTAAAATAGGCTTTTCTTTCCACGATGATGTTTCTGTTTTTAAAGACATAGTAGATGATTACTCATGGGAATTTTGCCAGATCCAGTTGAATTATATGGATACGAAATTTCAGGCGGGAGTTGAGGGACTGAGGTATGCGGGAGAAAAAGGAATTCCCGTCATTATAATGGAGCCGCTGAAGGGGGGCAAGCTGGTAAGCTTTTTGCCGGAATCTGTTGCTGCGGTTTGGGAGCGCGCACCGATAAAGAGGACACCGGCTGAATGGGCCCTTCGCTGGGTGGCGGATTTTTCGGAGGTCATAACGGTTCTGAGCGGGATGAGCGATATGGCAGAGGTTGAAGAAAATCTCGGAATTATGGGTGACGCGTATCCGGGCAGTCTGACTGATGAAGAAAAAACATTGATAGATGAGGCATCTGCGGAGTATAACAATCTGATAACCGCATCGTGTACGGCATGCAAATATTGCCTGCCTTGCCCTAAAGGTATTGCCATTCCCAGCGTAATGGATCAGTTCAACCAGTGGCACATATACCGTGCGTATAGGACTTCTAAAAGGGAATACGGTTTTTTTGCCAGGGATAACAGGCCGACGGATTGCATAGATTGCAAGGCCTGCGAGGAACAATGTCCCCAGCATCTGCCTGTTTCGGATATAATGAAGGAGATGGGCGATACTTTCGGGGACAAGCAGCAGTGAAATCGCAGACTATTGCAGGGACATCAGAAAATCCTCAAAATCTTCAAAATCGCTTTGTATAAAATCATATAAGACCGGTTCTTTGAACTCGTATTTTG
>CAYYHH010000081.1:0-5182 GCA_964471645.1 uncultured Oscillospiraceae bacterium | reverse complement strand
TCAAAATCGCTTTGTATAAAATCATATAAGACCGGTTCTTTGAACTCGTATTTTGCGCTTGGAAGCAAAAACGAATAAATGGAGCTCCTTTGCAGGGATATCTCTATAGAGTGGATTTCTTTCAGGCTATAGGCAGCAATTATCAGCTGACCGTAATCTGAAACATAGTATAAACCGCGGACATCCTCGTTCAGACGAAAAACCTTTTGATTTACATGATCATTGTTCTTGTTAAACTCCATAAAGAGCCTTCCGTTATCATGATTGGTCTGCAGTGTGGCTGCGTTCATGGGGAGAAAAATATCATCGAATTCCTCCGGGGTTGACATTATCTCGTAGACGGTGATGAATTCCGCACGGTTTAGCATCATTGAAGCTTCGGCGGCGGAGATCCTGAACGACGACCTTCGTAAAGCGGAAGATACTTTATTGTCCTTGACGGTTATCTCCAGCACGATCAGTTCATATTTACCGTCCATATCTATGGCGGCTTCGCAAAGATAGGAAACAGCCCCGCTTTCGTGGAAATATTCCTCGATCGTATTTTTGCAAAGGGTTGCGGGATTTTTGCCCGATAGATTGTCGAGTTCTATATTGCTGTCGCTATCGACATCTATAAGATAGGAGGCCCCCAGCCAATCTTTCGCAAAGCAGCGCATAAGAAAATAATGGATCAGCTGATAGTCTGACAAAATAGGGGTGCAAATTTTATTTATGATAACAGCTGTCTCTTTTAAAGATAACAAGACCGGTTCTTTGATCAACTGAATGTATTCAGTGCCGGGCTCCGGCAGTATGACGCCGAGCTTGTGGCTTTCGGCAGCGAAGTGCTGCAGTAAATAAACGGCTTCCCTTTCAGTAATCGGTACTTTTTTGCCTCCGAGACCTCCGATAAGCCCCTGCTCGATGGAATCCAGCGTATGGGGATCGCTGCCTTGAAAACTCTGATAAGTGTCCAGCCCATATTCTTCTGCATCAAAATAAAAAAATTGATGGAGATCATCCCAGAGACCGGAGTTGGGAATCTTCCAATGTATAGAAAGCGCCACGACGCCCATCAGCCTGGTATCTGTCACGTATGCAGATACGAATCGACGCGAAGCAAAGGAGTCGGAAAAGTTTCTGTTATTCCCGCCTTTTATGATTTTAAAATTGTGTTGTTTTGCCAATACAATGCTCCATAGGTTTAATATTAGTATTATACTCCATTCTATGAGTTTGTAAAAGATATTAGGCAGGAAAAGTTGATTGACACAGACCGCTAAAAGTAATAGTATATTTTAATGAGATGAATAGACACCTTATCGAGAGCGGCTGAGGGAATAGGCCCTGTGAAGCCCGGCAACCTGATTGTTTCGTAGCAAAGGAACAACAAAGGTGCCAAATCCTACAGATTAATTTCTGAGAGATGAGGGGGAATAAAAGCTAAACCTCCCTCTTTCAATGAGAGGGTTTTTATTTATAATTACCGGATAACAGAGTTCGGAAACGGAGGAGACAGATGAAAAGAAGGCTATTTACATCGGAATCGGTTACTGAGGGGCACCCGGACAAATTATGCGACCAAATATCCGATGGGATTTTAGATGCGGTATTGGAACAGGATCCGTTTGCACGGGTTGCGGTCGAAACTATGGCCACTACAGGTATGGCAATGGTAATGGGTGAAATGACCACGGATTGCTATGTTGATATACCCCGACTCATCAGAGATGTGATCATTGACATCGGCTATGACAGAGGGGAATACGGATTTGACGGAAACACCTGCGCCGTGTTGACTGCGATCGATGAACAATCGCCGGATATTGCGCTGGGTGTAGACAGAGCAATGGAATACAAGGCCATTGAATGCAAAGAAGGAACAGTTAAGGACCAACTGGATATTATAGGAGCAGGGGATCAGGGGCTGATGTTCGGATTCGCTTCCAATGAAACGCCCGAATTAATGCCAATGGCGATATCCCTTGCACACAAGCTGGCAAAGAAACTGTCGGAGGTGAGAAAATCCGGCGAACTGCCATACCTCAGACCCGACGGCAAGACTCAGGTGACCGTTGAATATGAGGATGACAAAGCTGTCAGGATAGATACAGTTTTGATTTCAACCCAGCACGATCCCGATATCAGCCGGGAGCAGATCCAAAAGGATCTCATCGCCAAGGTCATCAATCCAATAATTCCAAAAGAGCTGTTGGATGAAAAGACGAAGTACTATGTCAATCCCACAGGCAGATTTGTAGTGGGCGGTCCCCACGGGGATTCGGGGCTTTCGGGCAGAAAGATTATCGTTGACACCTATGGCGGTTACGGAAAGCATGGCGGGGGATCGTTTTCAGGAAAGGATCCTACGAAAGTTGACAGATCCGCCGCATACATGGCCCGGTACATCGCAAAGAATATTGTGGCGGCGGGATTGGCGGATAAATGTGAAATACAGTTTGCATATGCGATAGGCATAGCCAAACCCGTATCGATCACTGTTGACAGCTTCGGGACGGGAAAGGTTTCGGATGAAAAACTTGCCGAAATCGTGGAGATGAATTTCGATCTGAGGCCTGCGGCGATCATCCTGAATCTGGGTCTGCGCAGACCCATTTATCGTCAACTGGCAGCCTATGGCCATATGGGGAGGCCTGATCTGGATTTGCCCTGGGAGAAGACCGACAAGGTGGAGGTCCTGAAAGAGGCTGCTGCACAAATGTCGGAGCAAATATAGGATTTTTTAGTTGACCTGAGGACATCTTTCCTATAGAATAGTCAACAAATTAATTAAAATATCAGTTAATTCCGATTATACAGAGGGATATCAAATGGGAGCAATTGTATCTAAATTCGGAGGAAGCTCCGTGGCAGACGGCATTCAATTAGCCAAACTTAAAAAAATAGTAGAACATAAATCAGACAGAAGATATGTCATCGTTTCGGCGCCGGGGAAACGCTTTGACATGGACAACAAGGTCACGGACCTGTTGTATCTGTGCAAGACACATATCGATCACAATATCGATTACAGGCAAATATTCCAGGTGGTATGCGATCGCTTCACCGCACTGAAGATGAATTTGAACATTGATGTGGATCTGGATAAGGAATTCGCCGAGATCGATAAAAATCTTCAAAACAATGCAAGTGAGGATTATATAGCCAGCCGGGGTGAATATCTGACGGCCCTGGTGGTATCTGCCTATCTCGGCTACGATTTTGTGGACACCGCAAGTTTGATTTGTTTTGATGACAGAGGCAGGCTTCTTGATGAGGAGACCGACAGAAAGCTGGCTGAAGAGATCCTTAAACACGAAAGGGCCGTTATTCCGGGGTTTTATGGAAGCAGACCTGATGGCAACATTAAAACTTTTTCAAGAGGCGGTTCCGATATAACCGGCTCACTGGTGGCAAAGGCTGTTAATGCCGATGTTTATGAAAACTGGACAGACGTATCCGGTTTCATGGTCGCCGATCCAAGGATCGTAAAAAATCCTGAACAGATCGATATGATTTCATATAAGGAACTGAGGGAGCTTTCTTACATGGGCGCATCGGTTTTACACGAGGATGCCATTTATCCGGTAAGGGCGAGCAATATCCCTATCAATATAAGAAACACCAATGATCCTACCCATCGGGGCACATTGATAGTATCCGACACCAGCAAAAAGGCCGACGATAAAATAATCACAGGCATAGCGGGCAGCAAGGATTTCATAGTAATAGCCATCTATAAGAACATGATGAGCGCGGAAGCGGGATTTGTCAGGCGATGCCTCAGCATTCTGGAGGATTACAGAATACCGGTGGAACATCTTCCCAGCGGGATAGATACTATTTCAATAGTGCTTTCAAAAAAGAAAATCAACGGTAAGCTGGAAGAAATTTTGGAGGAAATGCAAAGGCGGGTAGCGCCGGACAGCATGGATATTTATGAAAACATGGCACTGATCGCAACGGTAGGAAGAGGTATGAGCAGACGTCCGGGTGTTTCCGCAAAACTTTTCAGCGCGTTATACAGGGCCGGTATAAACATTCGAATGATCGATCAGGGCTCTAGCGAAATGAATATAATCATAGGCGTTGAAAACGTTGATTTTGAGAATGGAATCAGGGCAATTTATGAGGCCTTCTTCGGCGAAGGGGCAGAAGATGATTTGATTTGACAGCACCTCTCAAGTCTTTCGCGCAGATCATGCGCCCTTAACTTAGGTGGTGAATTTGAAAAAGAACTTGAAAAAGGGCGAAAGCCCTTTTTGCCTTTTATTTTTCCGCGTGGTATAATTACAGATTGACGAATAGACTATTCCGGCTTGAAATAAGATGAAGGCTGATATTAAGCGATTTAAAGTAATATAAAGCGATGAAGGCGAAAGAGGTAACACAAACATGGGGTTTTTAGAAAAGATTTTTGGGGATTTGAATACAAAGGAACTAAAAAAAATTGATAGAATTGTTGAGCAGATTGAGGAATTGGATAGCGTAATGGCTGCAAAGAGCGATGAAGAGCTCAAGGCTATGACGGAATTGTTCAGAGGCAGGCTGGCAGAAGGGGAAACGTTGGATGATCTGCTGCCCGAAGCCTTTGCCGCGGTACGGGAGGCGGCCTGGCGCACTTTAAAAATGAAGCATTTCCGAGTTCAGTTGATCGGGGGTGTCGTGCTTCATCAGGGTCGGATTGCCGAGATGAAAACCGGTGAAGGAAAAACCCTTGTGGCCACTCTTCCTGCTTATCTGAATGCCCTGGACGGCAAAGGTGTCCATGTGGTAACTGTCAACGATTATCTGGCAAAGAGGGACATGGAATGGATGGGTCAGATCTACGAGTTTTTGGGAATGACCGTCAGCTGTGTTATTCACGCGGTTACCGGGGCGGAACGGAAAATGGCCTATGAATCAGATATCACCTATGGAACAAATAATGAGTTCGGCTTCGACTACCTGAGGGACAACATGGTGATATATAAGGAAGATATGATGCAGCGTGAGCTGAACTTTGCCATTGTCGACGAAGTTGACAGCATATTGGTCGATGAGGCCAGAACCCCCCTTATTATCTCGGGCCAAGGTGAAAAATCAACCGATCTTTACAAAGTTGCAAATAAATTCGTATCCGGTTTTCATGAAGATTTCGAATTTACCATGGACGAAAAAGAGAGGACAGTATCTTTAACCGAGGAAGGCGTTACAAAAT
>CAYYHH010000080.1:0-7440 GCA_964471645.1 uncultured Oscillospiraceae bacterium | reverse complement strand
TGTATAAAAGGCAAGAACAGCTGGCAAAGCCAATGGATATTAAGTTTAACTTACCAAATGGGAAGAAAGGCCTGACAAAATGGTTTAATCAATATAGTTTTGAAGAAGTGAAATTGGAAGAAGATGAAGTGGTTATTGCCTTTGATGAGGCGGAAGAACTTTTAGACTGGCTGAGTAAAACCGGTGCCATAGCGGGAACATCACATATATTTAAAGATTATGCCGTGATCAAAGAGGATTTGATTGAGGAAATCAGAAAAGCAAAATACAAAGACGGGAAATATGAAATAAATCACAAATTTGTATATGGAATATATAACATTGTATAACAGGATAAACTTTGGGAGGGCTGCAAGTGGTTCTAAGTAATCTGGGTATCTTTACTAAGATGGCATTTGATAAAAATGCGATCAGGTCTTTATACAAAATTTACGATATTTTAAATGAAGATAGAAATTTTAATGCAGGAAAATATCTGAAGATGATGTCCGGCATGTTAAAGGGCGAAAAAATTGTGGGCTTTGAAGATAAATACATAATAAGCGCCTTTATGCCGCCTTTTCCTTCCGAGGCATTTTATACAAATATAATGGCGGTCGAAGAAAAAGAAAATATTTTCACTCAACAAATATACGGGCGAAGAAGTGCACCTATTTCTTTTTATCTTTCTCTGACTAATAAATGCCCAAATAATTGTCTTTATTGCAGCGCAAAAAAAAGACAAGACCATAGAGAGTTGACTACTGAAGAGTGGAAAAGCATCATCAAAGAAATCCAAGATATGAATACATCGATTATAGGGCTGACCGGCGGGGAACCTATGGCCAGAGAAGATATATTCGACATAGTTGGATCAATAGATGACAGAAGCGTATCCACCCTGTTTACCAGCGGATATAATCTAAGCTTGGAAAGGGCAAGGGAGTTAAAAAAATGCGGCTTGTTCAGCATCGGGATCAGCCTGGATTCCTATGATAAACAAAAGCACAACCAGAATAGAAATAGTGAAAAGGCCTTCGATACTTCCGTCAATGCCATCCAAAATGCAAGGAAAGCCGGCATATACACCATGGCGCAAACGGTTATTCTTAAAGATGAAGTAGATGAGGAAAAGCTGTTTAAGTTTTTCAAATTCGCAGGGGAAAACGGTGTTAATGAAGTAAAGATACTGGAGCCTATTTTAAGCGGGAATCTATTGGATGAAGAAAATCCGGACAATATATTTTATAGTGGGGAAGATAGAAAAAAGCTGATATCTATTCAGCATAAGGCCAATAGGAAAGGGATATTCCCGAAAATTACGAGCTTTGCTTATACAGAAAGCGAAGAAAAGTTTGGTTGCGGGGCCGGTACACAGCACTCATATATCAGTGCTTCAGGCCATCTGTATCCCTGTGATTTTGTAGCCATGAGCTTTGGGCAAATTGGAGAAAAGAGAATAAGTGAACTATGGCGGGAGATGAACCAATCCATTGGTAACCCCAAAATAGGATGCTTTGCTCAATATATAAATAAAGAAGTATATGAAAAAGCAAATAAAGAACTGCCATTATGTAAAGAGGAATCGATAAAGATCTGTGAAAGGCATAGGTCGGATAGGTATCCCGGATATTATAGAGCGTTGCAGGAGGGAAAGTAAGCGATAGGGACATACATGAAAGTTATCTGCTTTAACCGTTAACTTACTGAAAAGTGGCACTAAATCAAAATCGCAATGAAAATAGCTTCAAAATCAAAGGGGGAGTTCGAAATGCTTGCTAGAAACGATAAGGAAATCAAAGATGCATACGAATACCTGCAGGAAATCAGCGCCGACGATAAAAAACGTATGGAATACGAGGCCCGGGAGATCTGGTTGATGGACCAGCGTACAAGAGAGATACTGGCCCGTGAAGAAGGTATGGCGAAAGGCAGGGAAGAAGTGTTATTAGGAGTTATTAAAAATGCTCTAAAAAAAGGACTGGATATGACTTTCGTCGAAGAACTTACGGGTCTGTCAAGAGCAGAGATAGAGAGCCTGGTAAAAAAAGCAGCTGAACAATTATAAAGACAGATGCCACAGTAGGTTCTTAATGGGTTCGAAATACTATGTAAAAGTCTATTTAGACATAACTAACTTGATTTATAACTGGAAAATAGAAATGGCATATGCTATGATTTAGATAATAGTTACGGAGGGGGACACTTATGATTATATTTCTTGCTAAATAATGAATTTAATATAAGTGCAATCATGTTATTTGCCTTAAGCAAAGACTTGTTTTGTAATGCATATTTTAGCGAGAAATCCCTTTAAATATAATTGGTTAAATCTATTGCCTGATAGGCAGGATATAATTAAATTTGAATCCCGGGTTGAGGTGCTGACTTCAACTTTTTTTATTTTTTCAATGGATTCTCGCTGATGATTGAATAACGAAGGGGGAATTTTTGTGGCATTGATCGATATTAAGAATCTAACATTTAGTTACCCGGGGAGCATAGAACCTATTTTCAATAACTTAAGCCTTCAGTTGGACACTAACTGGAAGTTAGGGTTTATAGGAAGGAATGGATATGGCAAAACCACTTTTTTAAAACTGTTAACTGATGAATATTCTTATGAAGGGTTAATTACAAAATCATTTCCTTTTGCTTATTTCCCTTATTCTGTCGGGCATTATGAGATAATGACCTTGGAATTATTGGAAACCTTACAGCCTGATCTGGAACTATGGAAATTACAAAAGGAAATGAACTTATTAGACATAGGCGAAGCGACCCTTTTTCGCCCCTTTTCAACTTTGAGCGGCGGAGAACAAACCAAAATCTTATTGGGATTATTATTTGCAGACGAAGAAAGGTTTCTGCTGATTGATGAACCAACTAATCACCTGGATGTGCAAACAAGGGAAGCGGTAGCAAAATATTTGAAGCAGAAAAAAGGTTTTATACTTGTATCGCATGATAGAGAGTTTATAAACGGTGTGGCAGATCATATTCTAACAATAGAAAAAAGTAAAATAGTACTACAAAAAGGAAGCTATGATACATGGGAGTTAAATAAAAATTTAGAAGATCAGTATGAATTAGATAAAAATCAAAAACTCAGAAAGGAGATCAGGCGGCTAAATCAATCTGCAAGAGAAAAGGCAGTATGGTCAGATAAAGTTGAAGCAACTAAAAATATTAAAGCATCCGGAATAAAACCTGATAAAGGTTATGTTGGGCATATGGCGGCTAAAATGATGAAACGGTCAAAGGCTATTGAAAAAAGATACCGGGATGCAATAGAAGAAAAAGAAAAGTTATTGAAAAATATAGAGCCAATTGAAAAGTTACAAATCGATGTATTGACCCACCATGCAAAACAATATATAAAAGGGGAGGATTTTACAGTATGTTATGATGAAAATATTTTTGACCCTGTAACCTTTTCAGTGGAAAAAGGGGACTGCATTGTGTTTCAAGGTGATAATGGATCGGGAAAGACGAGTATTATAAGGGCGATCCTGGGGGAAGATGTACCTTATCATGGCAAGCTTGAAATATCAAATGGGATGATTATATCCTATGTACCACAAACCTTTAACTATATAGACGGCAGCATAAATGAATTTGTTAATAGAGAATGCATTGATAAAACAAAATTCTTAACAATTTTAAGGAAGTTAGGCTTCTCTAGGGAGCAATTTGAAATTCCGATAGGAAATTTCAGCATGGGTCAAAAGAAAAAGATATTTTTAGCAAAATCAATATGCGAAAAGGCACACTTATATATCTGGGATGAACCTCTTAATTATGTTGATATAATCTCCAGAGTGCAGATAGAAAATATGATTTTAGAATATTCGCCCACTATGGTTTTGGTGGAGCATGACAGAAGATTTATCGATAAAGTAGCAACTGATATTGTAAAATTAGTGAAGTAGAGTCGGGTACCAAAATCGTTCATGCCTTGTAGGCATTGACGCCGAGCAGTTCATCTACGGTAACAAAGGTGTACCCTTGGGATCGAAGTGTGTGAATGATTTCCGGCAAAACTTCTTTTGTGGCAGAGCGGGGGAGGGAGTCGTGCATAAGGATTATTGACCCGTCTCTGATATCAGGTATCGTATTGATCAGGACTTGGTCGGCATCCATATCTCGCCAGTCCTTTGTGTCGACAGACCACTGTATGACTTTATAACCCATATCGCGCAGCTGCCTGATAAGATTGTCGTTTACAAAACCATATGTGGGGCGCATCAGTGCCGTTCGAAGGCCGGTTATGTCATAAATTTTGTTTTCCGTCGACAGTATCTCATTTCCCAATTGCTCGTCGGTGAGATTGCGCAGATCCGAATGGGTCATGCTGTGATTTGCTACTGTATGGCCTTCAGCAATGATTCGCTCGACCACATCGCTATTTCCCGGGATATTATCACCCAACAGGAAGAATGTGGCCGGGACTTGGTGCATTTTAAGTATATCGAGCACGGCATTTGTTCCGACCTGGCTTGGTCCGTCATCAAATGTCAATGCGACTCTGAGCCCGTCGGGTTTACCTTTATAAAAGAATGTATCGGGAAAGCGCTGGGCTATGGGCGAAAACGTATTATCGAGGGAGGATAATTCCTCTTGCTCTGCAGATCGGAATGGTATTACAAGCGGCTGACCTATATAGATAGGGCTTGTTGGTCCAATATTGTTCTCCAACAGCAAATCGGTCAGGCTTATACCGAAGCGCTGGGATATACTGTTCAATGTATCGCCGGCGGCAACCTTGTATATTTTAGGTATCAAAAGGATTTGATCGACATACAGAACATCTGTGTAGTCTATGCCGTTGATGCTCGCCAGCATGCCTATCGGGACGTCAAATTTTTGGGCTATGCTGAACAGCGTATCCCCGGGTCTGATTATATACGACTGCCTGTTGGCGGAGGGGACTATCAGGACCTGCCCCGGATAAATCAAATCCGGATTGACGATGTACTGATTGTTCCCAAGCAGCGAATCGACAGTGATGCCATATGCGGCGGCTATACTGTTCAGTGTTTCTCCCGGCGCCACACGATGGACTCTCTGTGTAAATATTGGCTCTGCTCCTGTGTTTGTTGCCATTTTCACGGCCTCCTATCCTATGATTGTTGCCGTTTACACCGGCCTCATGTTTCATACTTGTTGCTGTTTTCTATACTTGCCGTCGTTTTCATCGGCTCCCTAACCCATACCTTTGTCGTTTTCATTGACCGTAGTTTGTAAGCGGGAGTCCCGCAGCTTCATTCTTTATTACCTATATAGCATGGACATAGATGTTCAATCACTTTTCACATATGAATCATTCTATCTAATTTATGCCGAAGCGGTTGCTGTTGTTACAGCAACAGAAGCCTTTGTAATTTACACGTCAAATGCATGTAATAAGCAAAAATAAATAATAATAACTGCACGCAATAGAAACTATCGCTTTTGGGAGGTAAGAATGGATCTATGTTTTGAGCCGGCAATCTGGCCTGAAGATGCAATGCCTCAGGAAGAGGCGTCTTATGGCGAATGTGAGGTGTGCACAGGAAAATCGCGCATTGTTTGGGGGGAGGGTAACCCGGCCGGTGATATTGTCATAATCCTGGATAATCCCGGTGCCCGTGAGGATAAGGATGGAAATGAATATATATGCGGTACGCGGGAAACCTTGCAGACAGTACTAAACTGCGTGGGCATAGTACCTGAGAATATATATTTGACTTATTTGTTAAAATGCAGACCACTGAGAAAGTACAATAAAGAAGAGGCCAGAGCCTTCAGCAAACCTTTTTTGGAAAGACAGATAGAAACCTTAAAACCGAAACTTATCATATGCCTGGGGGATGTTGTCGTTCAGACGATGTTTGACGATAAGGAAGCTCATGTTAAAAATCTTAGGGGCAGGTTGCATACTGTTATGGGATATCCCTGTATTGTATCCTATCATCCGTTGGCCGTAAGGAGAAGGCCTAATCTGATGAGGCAGTTTATGGCCGATTGGGAATTAGCAGCCCGTACCGGTCTGGTACCTGGTTTCAAACACAACTGATATTTCATTTGGTCCCGTTTGTACCTGGTTTCAAATACTATAATACACCATAGTCGACATTTAGATTATATGGTACAATAAGCACCGGATAGCACGGTAGGCATCGGGGGGTGCTTTTTGATTTCGGGCAATCCAATCCTGAGACTCGGATGATTATTAAGGAGTGGCAATGGACGATCGGGACGGATTAAATATAAAAGAGAAGGTAAAGTTTGCGGGGGCTTTTATAGCGTGGGTTATAGGGTCAGGATTTGCAACAGGGCAAGAGGTATTGAGGTTCTTTGCAAGCTTTGGTTATTTCAGCTACGGTATAATTCTGCTCAATCTTGCCGGGTTTATCTTTTTAAGCCAGACAATCATTGGTGCGGGGTATGAGCACAAGACAGAGACCGGGTTCAATCACTGCAAATACTTTTGCGGCGAAAGGCTGGGAACATTTTACACATGGCTTATCCCCGTAACGCTGACTTTCATAATGCCTGTTTTGATATCCGGGGCAGGCGCAACGTTACAAGAATATTATGGTGTAAAGCATTTTATTGGAGCGGCCATTATGGCCGCGATGGTTCTGTGTACATATTTGATTGGATTTGGGCGGCTGATAAGGATCGTCTCTGTAATAGGGCCTTTTATCATTATTTTTTCATTGCTGGTCGGTACGATTACGGTAGCACGCGATTTCCATAACTTCGGGGTTGTGCCGGAATACGAACCTGTACTAAGGGGATTGAGGTCGTCTCCGCACTGGCTGATGAGCTCGGTTCTATACCTGTCGCTGAATTTTCTCGGAGGCAGTGTCTATTTTACAGGTCTCGGCATGTCTGCCGTAAATAGAAAAGATGCCTTATACGGAGCACTTTTCGGCGTCATTGCAGTAGTAATGGCTATTATGATCATGAATTCCGCGATTCTCCTGAACGCAGGGTCTGTTTCATCGTTGGCGATACCTATGTTGTATTTGGGAAATAAAATATCACCTGTTTTGGGGGCGGTCTTTTCTATTATTTTAATACTGGGAATGTTTTCATCTTGCTCTGCCATGATGTGGTCGGTATGCAGCCGCTTTACAAGAGGCGGTGAAAGAGGGAACAGGATATTTGCGATCCTGATCACGATTTTCACGTTCTTGTTGAGTTTATTCTCATTTGGCGAGTTAGTGGGTTTCTTTTATCCGCTGGTGGGATACATAGGGCTGGTGTTCATCGGCTGCATCATGTATAAAAGTATAAAAAAGTACAGGATCAGGTCCCATAGAGACGAGGCGGCTTAGAAATTCAGCGTTTTCGGTGTTTTGGTGCTTTTTCGGTGCAAAATTTCAACTAATCCTAAAAATTTCTAAACAATCGGTGTTTTCGGTGCAAAATTTCAAGTAATTCTAAAATTGGCCGCTCAAAAGCATTTTT
>CAYYHH010000079.1:0-7562 GCA_964471645.1 uncultured Oscillospiraceae bacterium | reverse complement strand
AATGTTCAAGGATTGAATGCATCTAACTACAATATGCTGGTAGAGTATATGGAGTATTATAATGTAAATATCCTTAAGAACACCAATATCAAGAAGTTTGAGGATGGCTTTATCATCGCAGAACAGCAGGTTAAAAACTATCCAAACGCAGCAGGCAGGGCCTTCGCTGTAACCTTGCCGGGCACGAGCATAGCTAATCATAAAATACCTGCGGATCACGTGATTGTTTCGGTAGGTTATATAAGCGATAAAGAATTATATGAAAAAATCAAGGACGATAATGTCCACCTGATCGGAGATGCCGTTCGCCCCGGAAACCTTTTAGATGTTATCTGGAGCGCATATGAAGCGGCAATGAATATCTAAAGCGTTAAACAATTTGGCCCCTTGCATATGAGATGAGATTGCCCTCTGCCGACTCCGGTTGACAGAGGGCTCTCCTTTTTAGCTGCCTGAAAGTTTTCGTTTGCTCCCTGTTAGGCATCTGTTTTTTACACTAATGGTAAGATACGGGTGTCAAAAGGTTATTGGGCGTATTGTTTCATTAACATTAACGCCTTTTCGAGTCCGTTTCTTTCGTTCTCCAGGACTCTGGTAAGTCGGCCTTGCTCTGTGGTCAGCAGGCTTTTCAAGCTGCTTATTTCATCGGATACGTCTGCGTCCTCATCGTCATACTTTTCGGCAAGGCTAATTACGACACCGCCGATGTCACAGTGCGGATATTCGATAAGACTGGCCCCCCAAGTGCTGTCACGATTTTCGAAAAGTTGTTTTTCAAAATAGTGGCAGGTTTCGACATCAAAGTTCATATAATACCACGCCCAATCAACGGCAGATATGTAATCGTCAAAGGCTTCCTGTATTTCGCCTTTTTCAAGTGCGGCAATGGCATCTTCCAATGCATCGATGTTATTTTGATACAATTCATGTTTTATGATGGCTTCAGGTTCGAAGTCTAACCCCAGAAGGGCGTCCTGGAAAGCGATATAAATCTCTTGAATACGTTTATTCAGTTCAATGGCTTCTTCCCTGTCGCCTTCATTCTCGACGGCAGACATCTTTGCCTCCAATGCGGCGGAAGCCTCATATGCATCTTCCAGCAGTGCCCCAAAGGCATTTGGATCGTCCAATGAATCCTCGAAATCCTCTAACCTGGCAGTAAAATCCATGGGTCTGACAAGCCTTGCATCAAGATCAAGCACGAGCTTTCCATATACGACGATGGTTTCCTTGAACCCCTCTTCATCCAGAGGCTGAGCATCCCAACTGTCGTAATTGGAATGATAGCCCATATTATCATAATTATCCCCTTCGCCGGATCCCGCCACTATTGCAGGAATACCCATGCGCGACCAATAAAAATCCTCAGTGTATGTACTTGTTTTATCATAGGACCACCGATATTTTGAACTTTCGTTCAGTTCTCCGATGCTTTCCTCTATGAATGACATAAGCTCGACGGCACTTCTGGTCCCCATATAGGTTTCCCCTTGTACGGTGTACCCCCCGTCATTATTTACGATTGCGAAAGCACCTTCGACCCACTCGGGATGATTGGTTGCAATTTCTTCATATGCGCCGGTGGACCAATCATACTCGCTTCCGGAAACCCCCCATTCTTCTGCCCCGTGGAAGCAAAACCGAATAGTCCTTTCCGGCTCATATCCACTGTCAATAAGGGCTTTTGCGATGGCTAAAGAAGTCCCAATGCCCTGTGCATCGTCATACGCAGAATGAAAATATCCGTCCATATGGGCAAAAACAAAAATCGTCTCCGGTGTTTTCCCCGCAATCTCCCCCCACACGTTGTGAGAGGCGACATTCTCAGTAACTTGTGAATTGGCATTTAACACTGTTTCGATAGAATTTTCGCCTGATGCCTCAAGGGCCTCACGAAGCGCCAGACTGTCATGCTCACTTATTGCTAAGGCCGGTGCGTCCGCAGGCCCGCAAATATCCTGCACACCTACCCTGTCAGGGCCGTCTTCAGGATATATAGACATTGCTATCACGGCTCTTGCGCCTTTCGCCTTTGCCTGGTAAGCGGGATAATTGATCCACCAGTTCTCATTTTGATCCACATCGATCAGCACCAGTTTTCCTTTAGCATCCAATCCTTCATAGTCCTCTTCGGTGCCTTCACCTGCATAAATTAGTTCAATCTTCTCGTTTTCGGCAACAATAGTCGTCTGATAAGCAGCAAGATTTATTTTCTGCTGTTCACCGGCAGCATTTGTGAATGTCAAATCTGCACCTTTGAAAACCCAGCCGTCCAACGTGGCCTCCTCCGTAGTAACATTTTCAAGTCCGATTTCATTCATAACTTCGGCTATATAAGTGGCTGTTTCGGTCTCGGCGGGAGATCCGGCTGACCGCATACCCATAACCGGGTCATCGCCGAAACTGCTGATTTTCTCAATTACTCCCATTGCAAACTCTGCATCTATCGCCTGAATGTAACTTTCAAAACTGTCGTTTACATCCTGATCAACTGGCTGACCGCATGAGCTTAAGCCTGACACCAGCATTGCGGCAAATAAAACGGGAACGATTCTTATGCGCATAATTGGCCTCCTTAAGTATTCTTTTCACAGAGAAGTAACGATAAGATTTTATTATTTTTAAATGATATATTATTTATTGGCTGTCTTTTGCCAATAAGGTAAGCTCTTTGAATATTTTCAAGAAATCCTCGTCACCGTCATCAACGTGCCATTCCGGATGAAATTGTAGACCTACAGTGAATTTGGCGTCTGTTCTTTCTATGGCTTCTATCATTCCATCTTCCGAAATGGCCGTAACTACAAGCCCGCTTCCCAATTCCTTAATACCTTGATGATGCCATGAATTTACATTCAGCGTGCCTGCCCCCATAATATTTGCCAGGTGTGATCCTTCCGAAATAGCTATATCATGATACTCAAA
The DNA here is from genome assembly GCA_964471645.1 of uncultured Oscillospiraceae bacterium. Classification (GTDB taxonomy): domain Bacteria; phylum Bacillota; class Clostridia; order Peptostreptococcales; family Anaerovoracaceae; genus UBA1426. The sequence goes on along the minus strand of CAYYHH010000079.1, from coordinate 4,637 downwards.
ATCAATTTCATCCTCTGATCTATGTAATATATCGGTATCGTAAAGTGTTGGTATATCTTGATACAATGTTCCGCCGCTTATTACGTTAAGGTATTGGCAGCCTCTGCATATCGCCAGTATCGGCATATCTTTTTCCAATGCCTTCTCAAGCAGTAAGTAATCGGACTTATCTCTTTCCAAGTTAACATCCTCAAGATAAGCATCCGGCTCTTCATTATAGTAGGATGGATCTATATCCTCCCCTCCGGTCAGAATCAATGCATCGAATGTATCAATCATCGCAGATACTTCTTCTTCACTGTTGAATAAAGGTAATAATACGGGATTTGCTCCCGCTTTTTTGACTGCGTCAACATATGCCTGTAAATCCTCCCCATATTCATCGGTATCGATATCATCGCACCATGATATCCCAATATCGGGTAATTCGGAATTTAAATTACCTTCGGTACCATTGCAGCCAAGTGCTAAAAAAGCCACCAATACCAATGACAAGATAATCAGGCCGGACCTTGAAAACACGCTTCCCATTATAAACCCTCCCCATTAGTTCTTGTTTTTCACGGACTAAGTTAACAATATCCAATATAACCATGAGCCAATATCAATGGCTCTGAACAAATTAGAAAAACCCGAAAGAACCTGACCAGGGCCTGCAGAACGAGCCGCTTTACTTATATCGACTTGTTCAGTAGACTCAAATTATGAGATGAGTCAATTTTATATTATTATTACAGAATATTCAATCAGCTTGTCTGTGATATGCAGGGTTATTTTTCGGTTTTAATAGCTTTTTTAATGTTTTACCTTGCATGTTGATATTATAGATGAATCGGCCTTTTATCCCTTGAATTTGGAGCTGTTTCTTGCGATCATGGAGAAAGCCGCGATTGTAATGACAGTGAGCCAAACGTAAAAAGAAGTTGAACCCTTCCCGCCATACACAGCATAATATAATGATCCTAAGATAACCCATCCGGAGCCGAGAAATGCATCACTCTTTTCAAAATAAAAAGTATTAGGTATCTTTTGCGAATATCTTCTCGCTATGCAATATAATTGATATAATAGGTTTACGGGTTTTGCTTTCCTGCGAATTTCATCCTGCAAATTCAGGCTTTCAGGTTTGTAGAGGTCAGGCCACGGGGGATTTAAAGTGAAAGATGATAAAAGATTACATAAAATCTTATGTTTTAATCTAAACGAGCGGAACCTCTCGATTCTGGTTCATTCCCTGTTTTCCGCCTGGATGCTGGCCTTCATTTTTGAGGGTCAAATATTCTATACTCTTTCCGGTGCCTATGGAATCAATCCTGCCTCTATGGTTTTTGGCAGTATCATAGCCAGTTTTGCAGGTCTGCTTTCGGGCGGCTTGTTTATCAGGACAAAGAAAGCTGCAAAGCGGCTGTTTTTGTGTTCTTATCCTTTTTTCATTGCCATCTCTGTGATCTTTTTCTTTTCCCCATCCGCGCTTTGGATGATTGGAATAACCGTAGGCTCCTATCTGGCCGGAGGCTGTGTGGCATCATGGGCGTTTTATCTAAAAAGCAGCACGCCGAAAAACGAGCGGATCAAAACGGTTGCGGATATGCTGATTCTATCCAATGTTCTGATGATACTCTGCAATATGGCAGCCATTCACGTTTCGCCGGGATTGGGGCTGGCGCTATCCATGTTCATGCTGCTGTGTGCATTTATGTTTGCCCTGAAGCTTCCGACGGAATATGATGGCGCATCCCGTGCGGCCTCTGAGCTGAAAGAGAACCCGGTAAGCATTACAAATATTCTCATCTTTTTATGTCTCTTCATCGCAATTATCACAATCAACTCGGGGCTCATGTATCATGTGGTAAATCCTGCTTTTGCACATCATAAATGGCTGACAAGCTGGTACTGGGCGTTCCCCTATATAGCCGCACTGATCATCATGCGGAATTTGCCCCGACATATCAACAGGGCATATATACTTTATGTGGCTATTGCTATGATCGGTCGCGGTGCGGTTTGTTACCTTGTTATCAATACGCTTATGCTTGGGGGTTGCGGTGTGTACGATCTGTTTTGGTGGAGCATCCTCGGTGAAATGCTGGAACTGTATCAAAATCCGGCGAGAATTCTTGGGATAGGTTTGTCTGCCAATGTATTGGGGGTGTTGCTGGGCGGACTCATTGGCGGTGCAGTCACATCCTCTGATGTAAATAGTCCGAATCCCACGTTGCTGGCGCTGGCTGTTGTCTGCGTGACGTTGGTTCTCCTGCCGCCCCTGCACAAACACCTTTCAACCCTGCTCAAGGATCATGCCTATCTCACAGAGTTTTCCAAGCTTCCCGCACAGGAGCAGATAAATCAGCTGGAAAGATCCGCTGCCAGGTTTGGAAACCTGTCGGAGCGGGAGAATCAGGTTGCTTCCCTTCTTCTTCAGGGAAAGACCTACAAAACTATCGCCGGAGACCTGATGATCAGTGAAAATACGGTCAAATATTATGTGAAAAATATTTATTCTAAATTTAATATTCAAAGCCGAGCGGAGTTAATTGATATCATACAGAAAAAAGAGTACTAAATTTTATTAAATTGTCGATTAAGTCCCCTGCCTACCCAAAAAAGGTGGGGGTCTTTTCATACAAACTACCCGTTTCGGGTGATTCCGGCCTGCATTGATTATGCTAAATTAATAATGAGCAATAGACCTTTACATATTTATTATCATACGAAAGGAAGTGGGTATTCTTGAAGAAAAGAATAGGTATTATTCTGGCGTTGTTCATGCTTTTTTCCGTGCTGACAGCGGTGCCTGCCTCAGCCGCCCTCACCCCCATATCGGGCACGGTGCTCAATGACCAGCTCAGTTTCAAGCTGGACGGCAAAACAGTAGTGCCCGTAGGAGATGACGGCACGCCCGTGCTACCCATTAGCTACAACGGCACCACATACCTGCCCGTCAGGGCCGTCGGGTATCTGTTAAAGCTGGGAATTGATTGGGATAGCGCCACCAACACCGTTCTGATTGCCGGCACGACAGCGAAAGCCGCACCCAAAGCTACCGCGAGTGCAAAAAGCAACACGCTTATCCCAATCTCGGGAGCTGTGCTCAATGGCGGCCTGAAGTTCAAACTAGACGGAAAAGCCGCTGTACCTGTGGGGGATGACGGCGCGCCGGTGTTGCCAATTTCCTACAACGGCACGACTTATCTTCCCGTTCGGGCCATGAGCTATCTGTTGGGGCTGGGAATCGATTGGGACGGCGCGACCAAAACAGTGCTGATTACAACCGCATCATCCAAAACCGGCGCTTCCGGCTGGTATTTCACGAATTGGGAATATATTATCATGTCACAGGACTATTCCCTTGTCGGCGCATTGGAGAACAGCGTCATTGGCAAGACGGGCAGCATATGGGATCATCATGTGGGAACAGGGGAAAAGAATGATTTTACCTATGCACATAAGCGTACAGACGATAAAGGCAAGGTCTTCAATGATGGCGTAACTGTCACTTCCGGCATGGTGGTGACCAAATGGACCGATCCGCCCACCTATTTCAGCGGAACCGATCGCCCTGTGATTACCGTTGATCGGACGGAGGACGGCAATTGGGGAACCGGAACGTTCAGCGCCAGCTTTGACGCTGCTACAATCAATCCGGGCGGCGGAACATCAGGAATGATCCGATTTGCGACGCCTGACGGGAAAACGTTTGTTCAAGCTTACCAAGGAACCCTTCAGATGGAAAAGGCATCACCGGGCAGTCCCGGCCAAAAGAAGGCAATTATCCTATACTTGAGTGGCTACGGATTTAAATATTACTATGAGTGGCGGGAATAAACGATAAAAATCACGGGATACTGCACAATCATGCAATCGTATGACTCAAAAGCCCCTGCCCGAAAAAGGTAGGGGCTGTGCTGTTCCGGGCGAATAAAATTCTTATGGAAAGGGAGGGTGAATTTGAAAGCAATCATAAGGGGATACCATATCCTGGCGGCACTGATCGGCTTTGGCATCCTCGCGGGAACACTGCCTCTTGTTTTTGGGGGACCCGTATCCGAAATCCGGGCTCAGATATTTCTGGCAGCCATCATAATTACCGGTACAGCTGCGGCGGTGTTTTGGCTGAGGGGACTGAGCAGGCTGAAAATTGCTCGACTCATTTCGGAAAACCCGATTCTCCATATTAACACTGCTGTGATCAGCGAAATATCGGATGAGACGGAGCAGGTGTCTGATGCCGGGAACATCGAGGTAATTGTTTCCTACTTCGGCATTCTGATGGGCGAAAAGATTATTAAATTCAACCAGGATGGTATCCGGCTCAGGGCTGTGGAGATCGGGGCCGATTATATCTCCTTTACCTATGGCACCCAAAAGCGGATACAAAAAATTCGGCTGTTGCGCCCGGCAATCGAGCCGGCGGAGCTGGATAAGATCGCGGAAAAATTCCGCTACGAAACCGGAGTTATGCCTGTATTCGTTCGCCAACGGCCCTAACCTGCTTTTGTTGTCAATAGCCCAAAGAAATTCCTCAAAGTCTATTGGGAATATGCTCAGCATATCTACTTTGCCCGTTAATGTTCACGCCCGGACGAAAATATGCAGCAGCTTGAAGATACGGCACGCCCAGCACAGCCCTTGGAATG
>CAYYHH010000078.1:0-7627 GCA_964471645.1 uncultured Oscillospiraceae bacterium | reverse complement strand
TTCCACATAGAGTATGCCCAAATTGCAACTATTACGATGGTAAGGAAGTTGTATCTGAGGAGGCATAAGATTATTGATCTCTTAAAAAACCAATCGCCGGCTGTGCCGGCGATTTTCATGTGATCACTTGACGGGATCTGTTACCAATTCATTGAGCCATGCGGCATTCAACAACAGTCCGCAGGCCTCCATTTCCTTTTTGATGGTGTTCAGCGACTCCGGCTGAGGGGGGCAAAGAGGAAGCCTGTATTCCTGTTCGATAAGCCCCATTATGTGCAAGGCCGCCTTGACAGGAATAGGATTGACCTCGCAGAAGAGAGCGTCTATGAGCGACTTCAGGGATATTTGCATTTTTGCCGCCTTATTGACATTGCCGCTTAAATATTCATGAACCATATTGTGAGTCTGCATCGGGGCTATGTTGGCCAGAACTGAAATAGCTCCTATGCCACCCATTGCCAGCAGGGGAACGATAATTTCATCATTGCCGGAATACAGTGCAAAATCATCGTCTATATATTTTGCTATTTCTACAACCTGCGCCATATTTCCGCTGGCCTCTTTAATGCCTGCGATTTTGGGATGCCTGCAAAGCTCGGAGACGGCAAAAGGACTGATGTTCACCGCCGTGCGACCGGGTACCGAATAAAGCAACATGGGAATGCCGATCCGGTCAGCGATGGCGGTATAATGAACGACCAATCCTTTTTGAGTACATTTGTTATAGTAGGGGGTGACCAGCAGCAGCCCGTCCGCACCGACCTGTTCCAAAGCCAGGCTCATATCTATTGCGTGTTTTGTATCATTGCTCCCCGAGCCCGCTATTACCGGGATCCTTCCGGCGACCCTTTCCACAACATACCGGACAGTTTCGATATGTTCTTCATCGTTTAATGTGGATGCCTCGCCTGTTGTGCCGCATACGACCAACCCATCGATTCCCTGATTCAATTGCCAGTCAATGAGAAGGCCAAAGGATGGAAAATCTATCTTACCATCCTTAAATGGGGTTACAAGAGCAGTGGCTGCACCTGTAAACAAAGTCATTCAAACAACACCTCACTTGACTTATTTGATAAGCAGTTCGGCAATCTGAACGGCGTTTGTGGCCGCGCCCTTTCTTAAATTGTCTGCCACAACCCAGAGGTTGAGCCCGTTTTCCACACTGAAATCTCTCCGTATCCTACCTACAAAAACATCGTCCTTTCCCACCGCATCGCGGGCCAGAGGATAAACATTATTGTTGGGATCGTCCAAAACAGCGCATCCGGGGAAGGATGCCAGTAATTCTTTAACATCGTCCAGATCAAAAGGCTTCTCAAATTCCAGATTGATCGATTCGCTGTGGGAATCGAAGACCGGGACCCTGACTGTGGTTGCGGTGATACGAATGTTGTCATCGCCCAATATTTTCTTTGTTTCGTTGACCATTTTCATCTCTTCTTTAGTATACCCATTCTCAAGGAAAGAATCGATGTGGGGGAGACAGTTGCCCGCAATGGGATGAGGATATGCCAGCATCAGGTCATTACCGGCAAGGCCTTGTTTTAAATCTTCGATACCCTTGACTCCGGTGCCTGAAACCGCCTGATATGTGGAAAATACGATCCTTTTGATAGTATATTTGTCGTGAAGGGGCTTCAGTGCTACCATGGCCTGTATAGTGGAGCAGTTGGGATTGGCAATGATGCCCTTATTCCACGATACGTCACCGGGATTTACCTCGGGCACCACAAGCGGCACTTCAGGGTCCATCCTGAAAGCGCTGCTGTTATCAACGACTGCGACACCTTTTGACGCAGCTATCGGAGCGAACTTCTCACTTATGGAGCCGCCGGCAGAGAAAAGGGCGATATCTATAGGTTTATCGAAGGAATTCTCATTGAGTTCCTCGATTATGTAATCCTTTCCCTTAAAAGCCACACTTTTACCTGCAGATCTGGCAGAAGCCATAATATATAGATTTTCAAAGGGAAAATCTCTTTCTTCTAACAGTTTCAAAATAGTGTTTCCTACCACTCCGGTGGCGCCGACAATGGCTAAGTTGGGTTTGTTTCTCATTTCATCCTCCTCGTTTGTTATATTAAACCCCAATAAATGTTGTGGTTTTTTTGCTATTAAAACACTATTATATATTATTTTTGTCAAAATGTAATGCTCAATCAATAATTCCGCCGGTAATATATTATTGTATTCTAATCACCTTGTTTTAGTGATATAATTATATCTCAGAATTCGGCTTTATACATCTTTGATGTCCGAGACTTTAACTTACTAGAAATGGAGGCAGTATATTGACACTGTTTGAAGGTATTATTTTAGGCATTATTCAGGGGTTATCAGAATTTTTACCTATTAGCAGCTCCGGTCACCTGGCATTGATGCAACATTTTTTTGGCATAGAAGGGGAGCGCGTTTTGATTTTCGCGGTTCTGTTGCATCTGGGCACCTTAATTTCTTTGATAGCTGTATATTATAAAACAATTTGGGAATTGATCCTTGAGCTGTTTTCATTGATAAAAGATATTGCTTCGGGAAAAGGCTTGCGAATCAACAAAAACATGAATCGAAGGCTGGGAATCATGATAGTTCTGGCAACGATTCCCACCGGTATTATCGGAGTGCTTTTCAACGATTTTTTCTCCGGACTATATAATTCTGTGCCGGCAATAGGCATTTGCCTCATAATAACCGGTTGCTTCCTCTGGCTGGCCGAAAGGATGGGACAGAAGGGGAAGGATATCAGGCAAATGAAATACAGGGATTCGATTTTCGTGGGGATCTGTCAGGGGATAGCCATCATACCGGGCATTTCCAGATCAGGTTCCACCATAGTCGGAGGTTTGTTCTCCGGTCTCGACCGGGAACTGGCGGTACGGTTTGCATTTTTGATATCTATTCCCGCAATTTTGGGTGCCTTTGTACTGGAGGTCCCCGCAGCTTTTGCAGAAGAAATATCATCCGACTACATTTTGCCTATTATCTGTGGAGTGGCGGTGGCAGCGATCTCAGGTTATATTGCCATAAAAACAATGATAAAAATAGTTTCTGACAAGAAGTTGTATATTTTTTCATTTTATACCTGGATCGTGGGGGCTGCGGTCCTCATCTACAGTTTCATGGGGATGGGGAGTTAGGAGTTTGCTCTATGGCCGAACAAAAGAAAAAACAGAAGACGACGCGAAACAGCTCATATTATAAGAGTGCGGAAAAGAAAAAGGAAGCGGAATTGCAGGAAAAGGCCCATAACCGCCTGAGAGAAGAAATCTGGGCAATAATTATGATAGCTGTAGGTGCATTTCTCGCAATTTCATTGCAGACAGATGCCGCCGGAGAATTCGGCCGCATAATATCCGACTTGCTGAAAGGACTTTTTGCCGCCGTGGCTCTTGCATTGCCATATTATCTGATAGTGTTCGGTGTGTTGATTCTGATAAAACGGGCCGCTAATATCGGCAAGAGAACTGTTTTGTTACTGGCGCTGATATTTTTGATGGCTGCTATTATCAACTCGGCCAGGTTTCTGGGAAGAGGAAGCTACGCACTGACTTTTGCTTTTATTAAAGAAGCCTTTGATAATGGGGTGCACCTGGCCGGTGGCGGAACCTTCGGCATGTTGCTGGGTCTTTTGCTGAAAATGGCAATAGGAATCCCGGGACTATACATTTTCGCATCGGTTGCGATGGTAGTCTCTCTCATGCTCGTAATAAATACGCCTGTATCACAATTTGCAGATAATTGGAAAATAAAGCGCGGGGAAAGAAAAGAAAATAAAATGCAGGCAGTTTCGGTGACTGACGATGCCGATCCGACTCCGTCATCGGCGGAGCAGTCCGTCAGGGCGGACAGGCCTAAGCGCGATTTAAACGACATTTTGAAACAGCGGACATCATCGGGTCCCATTACACCGGGTCAGATGAAGATAATCGATTATATGAAGGACGATGCCCTTTTTGAGCCTGATCAAAAACCACACGGCACAGGTCTCGAAAAAACCTCCTCAACACCGGGGAAAGGATTGTCGGGGGATAAAAGTGTATCCGAAGGAAGCAAAGATGTTTCCGCCGATAAAAGCAGGAGGGCCTCGGAGCAAGAAATAGAGGCAATAAAAATAGAGATGGAAAAGAAGCCGATTCCGTATGTTATGCCTTCGCCGGGGCTCCTGAAAAAGGTCCAATCCGGACCTGCTGCCAACGAGAATATCAATTTAAAACAAAAAGCGATCAAGCTGGAGGAAACCCTTCAAAATTTCGGAGTCAATGCAAGGGTTTTACAGGTCACCAAGGGCCCGGCCATTACCAGATATGAAATACAGCCAAGCGTTGGTGTAAAAGTAAGCAGCATCGTGAGACTGGCCGATGATATAGCATTGAATTTAGAAGCAAAGAGCATTCGTATGGAAGCGCCGATTCCGGGAAAAGCCGCAGTAGGTATCGAAGTGGAAAATGAGCGCATCAATTTGGTATCCATCAGAGAACTGATAGAAACCAGAGAATTCAAAGAATCGAAATCAAAGATCACATTTGCGGTAGGCAAGGATATAGCAGGGGCGCCGATAGTTGCGGACTTAAAGAGCATGCCGCATCTTCTGATAGCGGGTTCCACCGGTTCCGGGAAAAGTGTATGCCTTAATTCGATAATAGTGAGCTTACTGTACAAGGCCAGACCCGAAGAAGTCAAGCTCGTGCTCATAGATCCCAAGGTAGTAGAACTTGGCAATTACAACGGAATACCTCATCTGCTCATTCCGGTTGTGACAGAACCGTCCAAATCTGCAGCCGCCTTAGGCTGGGCGGTTTCCGAGATGACTGACAGATATAAAAAGTTTGCCGAAGCAGGCGTAAGGGATCTGGCATCTTACAATGATCTGGTTTCCGGAAAAGAAGGGGATGTGCAGCCCCTGCCTCAGATAGTCATCATTATAGATGAACTGGCAGACCTGATGATAGTCGCGCCTTCCCAGGTTGAGGAATCCATATGCAGGTTGGCACAAATGGCAAGGGCAGCGGGTATGCATCTGATCGTCGCTACGCAGAGGCCTTCTGTTGACGTAATTACCGGAGTAATCAAGGCAAACATTCCCTCCAGGATCGCATTTGCAGTATCCTCACAATTTGACTCACGTACCATTCTGGATATGGCCGGGGCGGAAAAGCTTATGGGTAAAGGAGATATGCTGTTCAATCCACTAGGCATGTCCAAACCTGTCCGTGTTCAGGGTTGTTTTATATCCGACACGGAGGTACACAATGTAATAGATTATTTAAAAATGCAGGTGCCCGACAATGAATACGCCTCGGATGTAATACAGAAAATAGATCGTACATATGAAAATGAGCCGGATAATGATGCCGACGAACTTCTGCAAGAAGCGATTGAAACGGTGGTCCGGGCGGAACAGGCTTCTGTCTCAATGCTTCAGCGGCGGTTCAGGATAGGATATAACAGGGCGGCCAGGCTCGTGGACATGATGGAGGCAAGAGGGATAATCGGGCCCAGCGACGGAAGCAGGCCACGAAAGGTATTAATTACAGAAGAAGAGTATCTTAACCTTGGAAAAGATCCGGATGACGATGAGGAGGCAAGAAAGGATAATTAATGAAAGTATATATAGACACCTTAGGCTGCCCGAAGAATCTTTCTGATTCAGAGCATGCTGCCGGTCTTTTAATTGAGGCCGGTCACAAAATAGTGGCAAGTCCGGAGGACTCCGATGCCATATTGATAAACACCTGCAGCTTTATAAACGATGCAAAAGAAGAATCTATCGATAGAATATTGGAATTATCCTCGGGAAAAGCGGATAACCAAATTCTGATTGTCTCGGGGTGTCTGCCGCAAAGATACGGCGAAGATCTGAGCGAGGCTTTGCCCGAGGCAGACATATTGTTGGGAGTCAATGACTACCGGGAGCTTCCGGGATTGCTGGCCGATTATAACAGAAACGACAGGCATGGGTTTTTTAATGGGTGTGACAAGGATTACGAAGAGATAAATTACAGACATTCTTTAAATGTACCATATTCTTCATATCTGAAGATATCCGAAGGATGTGACAATATCTGCACCTATTGCGTCATTCCTTTTATACGAGGGGGATACAGGAGCAGGAAAATGGAGAATATCCTGGAAGAGGCCAATAGTTTGGCAGATAAAGGGTGCAGGGAGCTCATCCTGATCGCTCAGGACGTTACAGCTTACGGATACGATTTATATGGGGGATTTCAGTTGCCCAAGCTGCTTAAAGAACTTTGCAAAATCGACGGGTTAAAGTGGATACGACTGATGTATTGCTATGAGGATCGGATTACGGATGAGTTGATCGGGACAATGGCCGAAAACCCTAAAATATGCAAATATATCGATATACCGATACAGCATGCCAGCGATAAAATTCTTAAATCCATGAATCGGCGATCTACTATGCACTCAATCAATGATACTATAGGCAGGCTGAGAGCCGCAATGCCGGATATTCATATTCGAACTACTCTTATTACGGGATTCCCCGGCGAAACCAAAGAGGACATCCAAATAATGGAGGACTTCGTTGAAAGCATGTGCTTCGAGCGCCTTGGCGTTTTCGCATACTCCAAGGAAGAGGGCACGGTAGCTGCGGGCATGAAAGATCAGGTTCCCAAAAGGACTAAGCTGGCCAGGAGGGATCGCATAATGAGATTGCAGCAAAGAATCTCTCTTGAGAACAATTTGCTTAAAATCGGTCGGACCTTCGAAGTACTGGTTGAGGAAGCTTTGGAGGACCACTATATCGGCCGAACGGAATATGACGCGCCTGAAATCGACAACAAGGTGATTTTCACATCGGAAACTGCTTACACACCGGGCGATTTTGCATTGATAAAAATCGATGATGCCTTTGATTATGATCTTCTGGGCCATGATTCGGGACAACGGGGGGCAGAATGCGAAAACGAAAGGGGAAGCAGCAATGAATCTTCCAAATAAATTAACTATCTTAAGGATTTTATTAATACCTGCTTTTATCGTATTGTTGATGAAGGAATACTATTACGCATCGGGGATCTTGTTTATCCTGGCGTCGATAACAGACACCCTGGACGGTCACATCGCAAGAAAGTATGGCCTGATCACAAACTTCGGAAAAATAATGGATCCTCTGGCCGATAAGTTGTTGGTCACATCGGCGATGATCTGCCTGGTGGAACTGGGAATAGTTGCGGGATGGATGGTTATCGTAATACTTGCCAGGGAATTTATTATAACAGGCTTGAGAGCTGTTGCGGCGGGAGAAGGGATAATTATTGCCGCAGGCAACTCGGGGAAAGTGAAAACCGTACTGCAGATGGTTTCACTGTCGATCATTCTTGTGAAGAATTGGCCTTTCTCAATGTTTACAGATTTGCCGATCGGCGAGTATTTGCTGTGGATAGCTGTGGCTGCAACTGTCTACTCAGGGGTCGAATATATCGTAAAGAACAAACAAGTGTTTATAACCGATAAGGCGGCTTGAGACAAAATCTTAAGAAATTAAGCCGGGATATAAAAACTGGTTTTAAGAAACCAAGTCAGAATAAAAAGGCTTTGGCTTTGGGAAACTGATTTGGACTTTAAAACTGGTTTTACAAACTAGGTGGGAATATAAAAA
>CAYYHH010000077.1:0-7657 GCA_964471645.1 uncultured Oscillospiraceae bacterium | reverse complement strand
CAATATCCCTGAAATATGTAGTCACAGCTGGGGGCTATGATATCGATCAGTTTGAGCATGGACTGGATTTGAGATTTTCTAAGCCCGGTGATACTTTTCAGGCCTTGGACGATCCTGAACCATTGCCTGTACCGGAGGGCGAAGTTTCCTATGCAGACGGGTCACAAATCGTAACCAGACATTTCATATGGAGACAATCAAAAATAGGTTTGGTTCATCCCGACAGTAAAAATGTGTTGTTAGTATCTGAAATACCCGAGGCGCTGGGAGAAGAATTGTATCAGAATGTTATGGACGCCTTGATTGAAGGTGTAAAGGTTCATTTTCAGGTTGAGCCTGAATATTACACCATGCATTCAGAAAACCTTCAAATAAAAATTTAGATCATATTTTCCGGATCAGTAGCGTTTGGTGCCGGGCATCAATACACTTGGTTGTGTTTGGCACCCGGTACCAAACACAAACGGTCGGCCTTGGTATCTAGTACCTAAGGCAGTTGAGTGACGGATTTTAAAGCTCAATGCCGAATTTTTTAAGTTTATAGTGCAATGTCTGGCGTTTTAAACCTAATTGCCTGGCGGCTTTGGAAAGGTGCCTGCCTGAGTTTTCAACAGCCTCAAGGATTAACTCTCTTTCGATGTTATCCATATACTTTTCCAGGCCTTGATTGCCAAGGGCAGTGGCGGTAACGATTTTGTTTTCAATTTTCGACTTAACAGGCAGCTCTAAATGTTCCTCACTTATCAAATCTCCGTCTTCCGCCATAGAAATTGCCGACATCAATATATGCTGCAGCTCCCTTACATTCCCCGGATAATCATGACTCAGCAGGACTTCCTTTCCTCCGCGGCTAAACCCCTTGAAATGCTTGAAGAATTCTATATTGTATTTGTTTAAGAAATAAAATGACAAGGGAATTATGTCATCCCTGCGTTCCCTTAAAGGAGGGATGTTTATTTCAATTATTTTTAGCCTATAATATAAATCCTGTCTGAGACGCCCGCCGGCGATAAGGTCCTCGGCTCTTTCATTAATTGTTGCTATGATCCTTACATCAATAGGTATATCTTTTGTTCCTCCGACCCTTCGTATGTAGTTTTCCTGCAGTACTCTCAGGAGCTTGCTTTGGAGATCATAGGGCATAGTGCTTATTTCATCCAAAAGTAAAGTTCCTCCGTTGGCCTGTTCAAAGAGCCCTTCACGGTCTATGGCCCCTGTGAAACCACCTTTCGCAGTACCGAAAAGGATACCTTCCATCAGGCTTTCCGGAAGAGCAGCACAGTTTTGTGCAATAAAGGGTTTATTTTGTCTCGAACTTTCGTAGTGGATGCTTTGGGCAACTAATTCTTTCCCTGTTCCCGTCTCGCCATAAATCAAAACCGACACGTTGACTTTTGAGGCTTTCTTAGACTTATCTAACATTTCTTTGTAGCCTTCACTTGCTCCGATCATGTTTTCAAAGGTGTAGCCGTTCCTGCCGGTTATTTTGCTACTGTGATAGACCTCATTTCTCAGATCCAAAATGGTGTTTGACATATTTTTAATATCCGTTACATCCCTTGCAATCTCAACGGCGGCTATAACCTGATCCCGATCGTTTAAAACCGGTATTGTAGTGTTAATAGTTGTAATTTCTTTGCCATATTGATTAACGAAGGTTTGACAATAGTCGGGAGTCGTTTCCTTATATCTGAGGGCCTTAATTAAAGTGCTTTCCTCTTCCGGAATATAGGATTGGACAACTCTGACATCCTTCCCAAGCACATCTTCCGCCTTCATTTTTTCCAATTTGGACATTCTATCGTTATATATAATGCTTTTTTTGTCGGAGTTAACAACATAGACTCCTTCACCGATGTTTTGGACGATGATATTAAGGATTGCTTTATAATCTTCTTGCTTCATCCAATTCGCCTCCCTGCTAAAGCCGTATCGCTATTTCCCTTTATACAAATATAACATACGCAATAGATGGAGGCAAAATATTCTGACAACATGATGAGTTTTTTTACAAATGTCAAAAAAATTTAACAAATAGTTACGAAAAGCATTGGAATATCCCGCATTATTGACTGAAAGTTCAAAATATGGTTGGCATGTTATATGCAATACCTAATATGTTTAGAAAGGTTCCGTGTTCTGCACGATTAAGTCTTTTTACCCGAGTCAGCTATGATAGCAACCAATACCAATTGGATTGAAATATTTTACAAGGAGGTAATGCCATTGGGGGGACTTTTTAAAACAGCTCCGAAGTTTCAAATCTTATGTTAAAGGAGGATGCAGATGGATATTATTATTAATGTAAACGATACGCTTAATAGCTTTATTTGGGGACCTTTAGGAATTATATTATTAATGGGAACAGGTATTTATTTGTGTATTCGCTTAGGATTTCCACAGATAACTCATATTAGATTTATCGTAAACAGAACTATTGCAAGAGCTTTTTCAAAAAAGTATAGGCAAGAGGCGCTGGAAAAGGGAGAAGGAGACATTACCTCCTTCCAGGCTGCCATGACAGCAGTTGCCGCTGTGGTCGGATCGGGAAATATTGCCGGCGTGGCCACGGCTTTGGTTATGGGGGGCCTTGGCGCACTCTTTTGGATGTGGGTGGCTGCGATAATAGGAATGGCTACTAAATTTGCGGAAATTACCCTTGGTATAAAATATCGCACAGTTGACAAGGACGGTAATATGGCAGGCGGTCCCATGTATTATTTAAGGGACGGAATGGGTCAGAACTGGCTTGGGATATTGTTTGCAATATTCACTATACCCGCTGCTTTTGTTATTTCCGCCGTTGTGGATACAAACACCATAACAACTGCATTTATGTCTAAAATTGAAGCGCCTCCTATTGTTTACGGCATTGTGCTGGCAGCGCTGACCGGGCTGGTTATTTTCGGAGGAATTAAAAGTATCGGAAAGGTTTGTGAAATTATTTCTCCTTTTATGGGGGCGGCCTACATATTAGCGGGTCTGATTGTTATTCTTACCCATTTGCCACAGGTGCCCGCTGCTATTGGTCAGATCGTAGAGGCGGCTTTTAACCCGAGTGCAGGTTTGGGCGGCGTTGCCGGGACTTCGGTTTGGGCTGTGATGCGATATGGAATGGCCAGAGGAATATTTTCAAATGAGGCCGGTCTGGGTTCGGGTGCTATAGTCCATGCAAGCGCCAGGGTTGAGCATCCATGCCAGCAGGCTTTGTGGGCTCCTGTAGAAATTTGCATAGACACCTTGCTGGTGTGCAGCGTAACAGGGATTACCATTGCATTATCGGGGCTTTGGGAAGTTGGCGAAAGCCTTTCCGGATCCGCACTTACAATGGCGGCATTTGAAAAGATGTTGCCGGGAAGCATAGGCAGTTATATTGTTTTGGCTGCTGTCTTTCTGTTTGGATATTCCTGCTTGATTACCTGGTATTACTATGCGGAAAAGGCTATGGAATTTTTCTTTGGTGAAAAGAGCAAAACCTTGGTAAAAGCGCTTTGGATAATTATGATTCTTGTAGGTTCTGTCAGCACATTGGGTTTTGTATGGGATCTGGCGGATACTACCAACGGTCTGATGATGATTCCTAACTTGATAGGGCTTCTTGCCCTGGGCGGAACAGTTGCCGGGCTTAAGAAGGAATATTTCGATCGGCAGCTTCCTATCGATAAAGCGGAAAGGGAGGAAAGGCGGTCAAAGAAAGTCAGCTGATTGATATACAACGATGCCCGGAGGCAAAAAAGCATGGCATTTGACGTCTTCGGGCATATGATGCAAAATAGGCTTTAGGAGGTCGGACTATTATGAATAAAAAAACACCTATCAAAGATTTTTTAATATCTCACGCTTCAAAAAAAGCTGTATCTTTTCACATGCCGGGGCACAAGGGGAAGGCTATTTACGGAAGATTTGGTTATGACAGTTTTCTGGACAACATTATGGACTGCGACATAACGGAGATAAATGGCGCCGATAATTTATTTCAGGCCGAAGGAATATTAAAAGAAGCCCAGGAGAATTATTCCCGGCTCTATGATTCAAAGCAATCATATCTGCTGATCAACGGTACAAGCGGAGGGATAATAGCGGCCATTCTGGCGTCTGTGCCAAAAGGCAAGAAATTAATAATGGCAAGAAATTCGCACAAGTCCATTTTCAATGCTCTTACCTTAGCTGATATTCAGCCGGTATATGCATACCCGGAGATGATAGAGGAGCACGGAATCTCAGGAGCTATATCTGCAGAGGAGATAGAGACCCTGCTCGACGAGAATCCCGACGCCGAGGCGGTTATCCTGCCAAGCCCCAATTACTACGGCATATGCTCGGATATCGAAGGCATAGCCGAAATAGTCCATAGACATAACAAGATCCTGATTGTGGATCAAGCCCACGGCGCACACCTTAAGATGTTCAGCAAGTTTGGTGTTGCCGGCCTCCCCAAGTCAGCTGAAGAATCGGGGGCAGATATTGTTATTAACAGCATTCACAAAACCCTTGCATCTTTTACACAGAGTGCTGTTTTAAACCTGAATACAGACAGAGTTCCTAAAGATATTCTGGAAGATAAGCTGCAAAGTATTGAAAGCACCAGCCCTTCGTATCTTCTTATGGCCTCCCTCGACATTAACGGGGGAATCCTTATCGATCACGGTCTCCAATTGATGGGTGAGTGGGCCGATAATTTGGATTTATTTTATAAAGAGGCAAGAAATATCAAGGGTCTTGAATATATTGATAAAATCCCGGGATTTGACTGGACAAAGCTTAATTTTGGCTTCGGAGGCATGGGGATTTCCGGCGCCGAGCTGGAAAGACTTCTAATTGAAAGGAACATTTTTATAGAACTTTACACAGGCGATCTGCTGATGTGCATGACGGGGATCGGCAACACCCAAAAAGATATACAGGCTTTGATATCTGCCCTGAAGGAAATCAGCGGCACAAAGGGTATTTTGCCTGAGGGCGGCACCATATCAACCTCCGGTGAGAACACTGTTACCACGGAAAACAAACAGCTGTCGTCCTTTCAACGGAAACCGATTTTTGAAATCCCCAAATATAAGGAGAGGGTTCCGCTGCTTGAGGCGGAAGGCAGGATTTGCGCTTCCAGTATTATTCCATACCCGCCGGGAATTCCCCTTGTGTGCCCCGGTGAAAAATTTGAAGGTGAAACCTTGCTATACATTAAAAAACTGCGCGAGGATGAGCAGAAGGTAATTGGTGTCAATGAATCAGGAGAGGTGTTGGTAGGTTCAAATGGAAACCTGTAGAAAAGGGATGGCGGGGGAAAATCCCAGGCTTCGAATCGATTTGGATAAGCTCAGGGAAAACTCCCGCACTATGGTGGATCTCTGCAATAGCAAAGGGATTTCGCTGATGGGGGTGACGAAAAGCTATTCTGCTGACACACTTATTACTAAGGCCTTTTATGATGGGGGGATAAGGGAGTTTGCCGATTCCCGGCTGGAGAATATAATCAAATCCAAAAAATGTGGCATAGACGGACCCTTCATGCTTTTGAGAATCCCAATGGCGAGTCAGGCAGACGATATTGTAAGATACGCGGATATGAGCGTGAACAGCGAGATTTCCACCATCAGGCTGCTTAATGAATCTGCAATAAAGACCGGGGTCAGGCATGGAGTTATGCTCATGATCGATGTGGGAGATCTGAGGGAAGGCATTTTGCCGGAGGAAGTGGACGACGTTGTTCCGGAGATACTCAAATGCAAAAATATAGATTTCTTCGGAATTGGAACCAATTTAGGTTGCTATGGGGGAGTGGTACCCTCTCATGAGAATTTATCAATCCTGGTAGATATTGCCAATCGGATCCACATGAGCTATAAGCACAAAATCAGAATTATTTCGGCGGGAGGCACGTCGGTGGTCAAGCTGATTGAAGAAAATGATATCCCGTCGGGGGTCAATCAGGTTCGGCTGGGCGAGGCTTTAATGAGCGGAATTGATTCCGTAAACTCCGGGAGGCATATTAACGGGTTGTGGAGGGATGCTTTTACCCTGATAGCGGAAGTTGTTGAGTTAAAGGTTAAACCATCGGTGCCGGTGGGGTCCCGAGGGCCGAATGCATTTAATGAGGTGCAGGAGTTTGAGGATCTGGGTCTGCGAAAGAGGGCGATTTTGGCCATTGGTAAACAAGATATATTCATGGACCGGATTACTCCATATAAGGATGGGATTGAAGTATTGGGGGGATCCAGCGATCATTTCCTTTTGGATGTGACAGATTGTGGTGATGAGATCGCTGTGGGTGATGAGATTGCTTTTAATATCACATGGGATAATGTATTACGCCTGACTACCTCCCCTTATGTTAAACGTGAATACATAAAAACAAATAAATGAATTAATTAATGGGGATATCCCGCACCTATCTGGACATGGGGTCGGACATGTGATTGATATTTTTGGGCTCAGGATAATCCCGAACCGATAATCCCGAACCATTAAATCATTTTATTCTCTTATTCTCTTCAACTATAATGAGGAAGTCAACTATTCTGAAAGGGACGCTCCTTTGATTTTCCCTCTGATTTTCCCTCATCAGCAGCTCTATTGTAAATCTCCGCTTTATCATTATCGGTTAGCATTTTTTCAGTAATATTGGTTATGGCAATGATGCCGATCAGACTGAGCATCAGCCGGATAAGGGTGAACTTCATGCCCATATAAGAGGCCTCCATCAGCAGCATGGGGACTTTTGTAGTTGACCAGGCACCCATAAAGATCAACACGTTGGAGAACTTGCTTCCTTTTTTCAGGAGGATACCGGCTACGGGGAAGGCAGCATACAGGGGGCCGGCTGCGGCAGAACCCAGAAAGAATGCAAACAGAGCGCCTACTATACCGGATTTTTCACCCATGTATTTTATCATGGTTTCCCGCTTTACCCAAACATCTAAAAGGCCTAACAGGATAAAAATAGGCGGGATAACCATCAACATTTCTTTGGCACTTTTGAGTGTGGTCCCTATTGATTTAGTTCCCAACTCGGGGTAAAGGAATAAAATAACGAAGTTGATAATTACAAGTATAATAAAAAATTTATATCGCTTGATTATATATTTCAATTTATCCATCACATCAGCACCCCCATTACGGCAGCTACTCCTAAGGAAAAAATGAAAGCTAAGGAGTTTCTTAAAACTGCAGCCTTTTTTCCGAAGTAACTTATTTCCAGAGGCATTGTCACTATACCAACCATCATCAATGATGAGATGAATGCGGCAAGCTGCATGTAGCCGGCGCCATTTTCTAAAAGTGCAGCGGTCAGCGGAAAGGCTACAGGTCCCGGGACCAAGGTGATAGCCCCAATGGAGGCGGCAAGGAATGTTCCGATCCAGCCGGATTCGCCGCCGATAAATTTGGAGATCTGAGTGGGAGTCAGGATTGAAAGTACGATTCCTATTATTATCAAGATCGTCAACAGCTGGGGCATGATGTTCTCAAAGGCTTTCCACGCCTTTTTCAACGCCAGCTTTGTTTTGCCCTTATCTTTGACAAAGGATGCTATAAGTGCAATGATAGCAAGTACATAAAAAACTGTCGCCATAAAATAGTTTCCCCCTTCTTACGGCATTATGATTAATGGAAAATATTATGAAATTCTTATTGGAAAAGTATATCACAGGAACCACAA
>CAYYHH010000076.1:5153-7690 GCA_964471645.1 uncultured Oscillospiraceae bacterium | reverse complement strand
AAATTGAAAGGATGGCGAGAATGTCGGAATGGCCGATACTGATTAAAATTGAAAGAATGTCGGAATGCTGGAAATTCCGGAAAGGCCCGAATCTTATGTAACTGTCACGAACCTAAATTACAGGCCGATTTGCAATTTGAATACAGGCCGGTTGCAATCATAATCAAGGGCCGGTTGTGATCTTAATCAAATCATAATAAAGGGCCGGTAAAACTTAGTTTCGGAAGAAAACCTTAACTCATTTACCGTTTTTATGCGTCAGCATTAAAAAACGAGGGTTTTCCGAGGAACTGATTTTACCGGACCAATTATAATCATGATTTTAAAATTCGGGAATCAATAACCAATTCTGACTAATCCCTGGTATAAGTTATAAGATCTTCTGCTATTTCATGTACGGCCACACTGACCGGTTTGTCTATATCAATATCAATCAGCACGGGTTTACCGTCAATCAGATCCCTGGCCCTTTTAGCCGCCAATATAGCCAAAGTATATCTGCTGTCCGCTTTTTCCTTCATCAGTTTTACCGATGGTTCCAACATGTCCTGTCCCCCCTGTCTTATCATCTACACTTCAACCTTATACTGCTCAATCAATTCATAAATATCTTCGGATACCCTGGAATGCTCGGCAATTATTATCGCTTCAACCCTATTGACAGCCTCTTCCAATTCGCCGTTAACAACACAGTAGTCATATTTGCCGATATAGGCCACTTCCTTGAGTGCCTCCCTCATTCTGAGGTTGATCGCTTCTTCCGTCTCTGATCCTCTTCCGGTAATCCGTTTACGCAATTCTGCCATCGATGGGGGCAAAACAAATATGAATTTCCCTGAGGGGTAATTTTTTCTGATTTGCATCGCCCCCTGGATATCTATTTCCAGCACCACATCTATACCCTGTTTCAGATACTCCACAACCTTTTCTTTGGGTGTGCCGTAATAATTTCCGTATACCTTGGCATGTTCCAAAAAACCATTGTTGACCAACTTTTCCTTAAAATCCATTTCCGTGGTGAAAAAGTAGCTTTCCCCTTCGACTTCTCCCGTCCTGGGGGTTCTGGTCGTCATTGATACGGATAGATATATATCGTGCTTTTCTGCCAAACGTTTACATATAGTTCCCTTTCCTGCGCCTGACGGACCGGAAACCACAAAAAGCAAGCCTTTGTACATTTTGTTCCTCTCTAATCTTTTGTTGTATCCGCGAGCCTTCCGATATCGGCTCAGATGATTCGTTTGTCAAATTTATAGTATACTATGTTTATAGATCAGCTTCAAGTAGAATTACTCGATATTTTGCACCTGTTCTCTTATTTTTTCTATTTCGCTCTTCATTTCCAACACGAAGTTGGTTATTGTAATGTCGTTGGCCTTGGATCCTATAGTGTTTGCTTCCCTGTTCATTTCCTGTATAAGAAAATCCAGCTTTTTCCCCTCGGGTCGGCTGCTTTCGGTTATGATCTTCCTCAGTTGTGAAACGTGGCTGGAAAGTCGAACAAGTTCCTCGGTTATATTGGACTTATCCGCGAACAATGCCGCCTCCATAGCTATCCTTTCTTCCGGTACCGACATAGGGGAACCCATCAGGTCATTGATTCTATCCTGAAGCTTGATTTTGTATGACGCAACTACTTCAGGTGCATGTTCGCTGATTTTATCCGCCATATCTTTTATAAGGTTTCCCCTCATTATTATATCTTCGGCCAGTTTCGCCCCCTCTGCTATGCGCATGGCATCCAATTTTTCCGCTGCTTCTCTGACCGGCAGCGCCAGGCTTCTGACTATCGCGTCTTCGTCTTCCGGATCCGGAACGATTTTCATTACGTCCGGCTGTGAAGCCAGCAGCGACAGAGTAATGTCTCCGTCCAAATCAAAATTGCGCTTCAGTTCCTGCAAATTATTGTAATACTGTTCGGCCGCAAAAGTATTCAATCTTATGACTGAATCATTCTCAGCCAGGTTTTCAATAGTAACGGACAGGTCGATTTTGCCCCTCTTGGCAACTTCTTTTACAATATTTTTCAATTTTTCCTCTGCAAAAGAATAACGTCTGGGCATTTTGACCGTTATATCGCAGTACCTGTGATTAACTGCCTTTATTTCGATGACTATATCCCTTTTTCCATCATTATAAGCACTTCTGCCAAAGCCTGTCATGCTTTTTATCATCCCCTGCACCTCTGATTCCTATTATTAATTTGAATTCATCCCATCATATGGTATTATACATTCAGCCAATAAAATAATCTATATAATATTGCTATTACCCCGGCATTACAGTTTGCACACGGTTATTGCCCACGGTTATTGTTCGCGCCCCCTTCAGGCTAAGTGCTTCGGTCAGTTGCTGCGGTCAGTTGTTACGGCCAATTGCGGTTTGCGAAAACCCGGGTAATCGCACGTTGCAATAAAGCCGTATCAAATATATAATAAAAGACCGGTAAAACTTAGAATCGACGAAACTCAGGACCGGGAAAACTCAGGAAGGGATCGGTGAGATCAATAATGGCCTACGACGGTTTAGTAGCGGGA
>CAYYHH010000076.1:0-5143 GCA_964471645.1 uncultured Oscillospiraceae bacterium | reverse complement strand
AGCAATCTATCTCAACGGCATATTGGCCGGCGGTAAAATAGAAAAAATTTATCAACCCGACGGAGACGAACTTATTATACACATACATGCAACCGGTAAAAGGCATCGCCTGTACATTTCTTCAAACAGCGGTCATGCCAGAATGCATCTGTTGGAAGTAGAAAAAGAACAGAAAAATCCTCAGAATCCGGCCGCTTTTTGCATGTTGCTCAGAAAACATTTTCAAGGGGCCCGGATAAAGAGTATACACCAGGTTGAATCTGAAAGGATAATTGAATTGGATGTGGACAGTATCAATGAACTTGGTTTTCCTGTCCCTAAAAGACTTACTGTGGAAATAATGGGTAAACACAGCAATATCATAGCTATCGATTTATCCTCCGGCAAAATACTTGACAGTATCAAGCGCATTTCATCAGATCTGAACAGATACCGTCAAATTCTACCCGGCTTCACCTATATTTATCCCCCTGATCACAATAAGGTTTCTTTTTACTCTGTGACAGAGGAGGATTTGGAGGAAATACTCCTTAAACAGGATTCTCCCCTTCCCCAATCTCTTGTCAAAGGGATTCAAGGGGTCAGCCCTGTCATTTCCGAAGAAATATGCAGGCGGGCAATAAAAAGTACAGCGGGCAATGCCGGTATGTTGTCGGGGCATGATCTGTACCTGGTGATAACCGACATGAAGAATTCTATTCTTTCGGAGCAGCTGAAACCTGTTGTTTATGTGGACAAAGACAGAAATCCGGTTGATTTCCATATATTCGCATTATCCGATGCTGAAAGCAGTTTGGATAAAATGTTCTTTGATGACCCAAGTGGCGCTGTTGAATACTATTTCACCCACAAGATCTCGACTAACCGAATACGTCAAAAGTCAAGTGATCTGATGAGGGCCTTGACTACGGCATTGGACAGGCTTTATCTGAAAAAGCAAAAGCTTTCCGAAGAACTCTATGCCGCTGAAAATTCCGAGTCCTATCGAGTCAACGGTGAATTGCTTACCGCCAATCTGCATAACATTTCCAAAGGGGCCGAATCGGCCAGGGTTACAAACTATTATGACGGTACAGAAGTCACCATAAGCTTAGACCCTCGGTTTTCGCCTTCTGTAAATGCACAGCGCTATTTTAAAAAGTACGCCAAAGCTAAAACCGCCATTAAAGAGAAAAGGAATCAGCTTGCAGAAACCAATAATTCAATCGACTATCTGGAATCTGTGTCTGTGTATGTGGACAACGCGGACACGGTAGATGAGATAGATGAGATCCGTCAAGAGCTGGCGGAAGGCGGCTACCTGCGGAAGAGGAAGAACGGTTACCGGGCTTCCAAATCTAAGCTCCAACCCTTCGCTGTTACCGCCGGCGACGGTTCTCGAATATTTGTAGGCCGAAATAGCAAAGAGAACGATCTTTTGACCATGAAGCTTGCGGGCAAGGGTGATTATTGGTTCCATACCAAAGATATCCCGGGATCCCATGTTATTTTGTCCTCCGGCGGGTCGGAAGCTTCCGACGATGCTGTCAGAATGGCTGCGTCCTTGGCCGCTTATTATAGCAAGGCACGAAACTCAGACAATGTTCCGGTAGATTACACCTTGGTGAAGTATGTGAAAAAGCCGGCAGGGGCGAAGCCGGGAATGGTAATATACAGCAACCACAAAACACTTTATGTGGATCCTGAAAAGAATTGAAAGATCGGTTATTACAATAAGGGCATTATTTATTTCAATTGGTAAATTCTAGGTTGACTTTTCTATAAAAGGATTTAAGATAGTAATCAACTACCCTATGTAGTATTGTGTAAAGGAGAGGTGACTGAAGCGCATGATACCGGAAAGCGAGGATCTGACCATGAAGAGACATTATAATTCTATCTACTATCCGGAGACCAAGTGCGCAGCGGGAATGACGTGTTCCTTGTGTGGACAACATTGCGATCAGCAATTCAAACACGGCTTTGTCTGCGAAGATTGCCTCAAATACGTTAAAACACACTGTTAGTCAAGAGATAGTGCTTCCGAACCTTCCCAACACCCTGCTGACCTCTGTTAAGGTTTAACAGTAATACGATGCTGCATAGGGACTATCTCAGTTTTTCAAGCATACGTCGAAAATCATCAGGGGGGGAATTAACAAATTCCATGTATTCTCCTGTGCCGGGATGGATAAAACCCAGCATCCCCGCATGGAGCATCTGGCCTTCCGCCCTCAGAGGGCTTTTTTTTGGCCCGTAAAGCACGTCACCTACGAGCGGATGATTTATATACGCCATATGTACGCGTATTTGATGTGTCCTCCCCGTTTCCAGTATTGCTTCAATATAGGTTAAACTACCGAAACGTTCCAGAACATTATAATGTGTTACGGCTTGTCTGCTGTTCCTCTCTGTCACAGCCATTCTCAGCCGGTTTTTGGGGTCTCTGCCGATTGGGGCATCGATAGTTCCCCTATCCTCTGAAAAATTATTGTACACTATGGCTTTATATACCCTTTTGATCGAGCGAGCCGCAAACTGTTCTGCAAGTGCCTGGTGAGATCTGTCGTTTTTAGCTATTACCAAAAGTCCGCTTGTATCTTTGTCTATTCGATGCACGATACCCGGTCGTATAACTCCGTTGATTGATGATAATCTGCCATGGCAGTGGTGAAGAATACCGTTTACCAAAGTTCCCGTCATATTACCCGGCGCCGGATGTACCACCATCCCCTTCGGTTTGTTGACCACTATCACATCATCGTCCTCATAAATGATTTCTATTGGGATATTCTCCGGCAAGGCTTCCATTTGCAGAGGTTGTTCAATACAAACCTCCACCTGATCCCCTTCCTTCAGCTTATATTTTTTAGAAATCACAGCAAAGCCATTCACAGAAACATTTCCTTTTTCAATGAGTCTTTGTACACTGCTTCGGCTCATATCTTCCAAAAGGCCGGATAAAACTATATCCATTCTTTCTTCCGCGTCCTGCTCTTCTATTATGAAAGAAGTTTTATTCATTTAACCATTTCTCTTTTTAATTTGGGCTCTAAATAAAAAAGGTACAGGATCAATAGCCCGCATCCGCAGCAAACGAATATGTCAGCCATATTGAAAACCGGAAATACCCGAAAATCAAAAAAATCTACCACATATCCCAAACGCATCCGATCTATAAGGTTTCCACAACCTCCGCCTACTATGAGCGAAAGTGAGAGTGACATAGACCAATGTAATTTATTTCTTTTAAGGATCAGGTAAATGAGAATACCTATAAGGGAAATGAGAGTGATCCCGATCAGAAATCCCTGTTTTCCCGTCAGTATACTAAAAGCGGCACCAAAATTCCGGACATAACTGATATGAAATATATTGTCCAATACCGGAATTGTCTGATTGACATCCATATTTGCGCTGATCAAGTGCTTTGTAACTTGGTCGATTATGACAAAAATAGTTATAAGACAGTAAAAAATCATTTTTAATCGTTCCCTGCTCTGAAGTTGAACAGAGTCTTATCCGTAAAATCGACCCTGTCATCATTCGTCCCTTCGGCAGACACCTTTATCGTGCGACCTTCCAGTATGCTTTTAAGATCATCCATATCCTTGTCGGCAAAAATTTCTGCGCTGAGGACGTCGAACTTTTCCAGTTCGGACTCCAGCAAGGTTTTATATCTGGTCCTGAAAACATTGAGCCGATTCCGGAGATTTGTATTTTCGTCATGGAGCCTTTCGGCAGATTCTCTTGCCTCCCTCGTGATTCTGTCCGCATCCAATTCAGCGTTTTTCAAAAGAATCTCTGCCCGCTTTTCCGCACTGGCCGAAATATCGCGCATAAGCGCCTTGGCGGCTTCCAAAGTCTCCAAAACCATACCTTCTGTGCTCCTATACCTTGTAAGTTCGGCATTCAAAGCCTTCAGCTGATCTTTTAAATTGGCATTTTCGGTAATCAGTTTTTCGTAATCAGCGGTAACTAAATCAAGAAAAGAATCTACCTCATCTTCACGGTAGCCGCGGACTCCTTTTGCAAATTCCTGGTTTTGTATATCCAAGGGAGTAATCATTTTCTAGCCTCCTCATATTAAACAGTGCCTGAAAACCTAAAATGCCGTAAGCACCAATAGTCTTATAAGTATGTTCCGAATGAAATATATCGCAAATATTGCAAGCATGGGAGAAAAATCGATCCCGCCGCCCATGAAACGCCTTGTAATGTTTCTGAAAGGAGCGATAACAGGTTCGGTAATTCTGGTTACAGCCATGTATAATGGATAAAGCCTGTCACCCGGCCTTACAAACCAACTCATGAGAGCCCCGCCCACAATCATATATATTATTACATTAACAAAAGTATTGATTACCCGTATCAGAAATAAGTTCATTTTTACCTCCAGGGATTGTTGATACCGGTTGTGCCGCCGGGGGTCGGTTGGTCTATGTACGCCGCAACATCAACATTTTCCGGAGCAAATATAAAAATATTATTTGCAACTTTTTGCACATTCCCGTTGAGAGCATATGTTGCCCCGCTCAAAAAATCAAATATTTTCCTCGCTATGTCTGTATCTATTTTTTCAAGATTTATGATTATTGGTTTTTTACCTTTGAGGCCGTCCACCAATCTAGGGCACTCATCAAAACCTTTGGGCTCAATGACTATCATCTTGAATTGGTTGGGTCCGGTAGCCTTGCTCGTCAAAGGCACGACTCTGGTATCTTTGCTTTCCTTGCTTTCGCGCACCTCATTCCGGGCCGATCCGTAAGAACTTCTAGGATCAATGGACTGACGTTCCAACGTATTCTTCGGTTCATCAAACTGTTCCTCTTCATCCTCAATTTCCTCGATGCCGATCAGCACCTTAAGCTTACTGAAAAAACCATCTCCCATTACTGTATCCTCACTTATTTATATTTCTGGTTCCAAAGATAGACGTTCCTATTCTCACAGTATTTGCGCCCTCTTCAATGGCTACACAATAATCATTGGACATACCCATAGAAAGATACCTGAAATCGAGCCTTTCATGACTGATTTTCCCGTATTTCTTGTAAAGATTCCCCATGTCTTTGAAGAATCTTCTTACATTCTCGGGATCTTCAAAAAAAGGCGCTATGCTCATCAACCCCCTGATTCTTACATTCGAGCAGCTGTCCAGAAT
>CAYYHH010000075.1:0-7711 GCA_964471645.1 uncultured Oscillospiraceae bacterium | reverse complement strand
TTTTGTTCAGTGAATAAAATGTTAGAAACGCTTTGATATGAGGTGATGATTCAAGGTGAAGCAGTATAAGAAAAAAACCAAGAAAAAGGGTATGGACGGATCAATGAAGGCTCCCTTATTGATAGCATCGGTTCTTTTGATTGTTTTAGCGATTTATTCCGTCGGTTTTTTTAAACTTCCCTTCGTCTCGGGGCAGGAAAAGAAATTGCCGATATACTCGGTGGGGACCGATGAGAAAAAGATCGCGATATCATTTGATGCTGCCTGGGGGAATTCTCATACCGTGCCTATCCTGGATATTTTGGACAGATATGGAGTTAAGACGACTTTCTTTCTGGTGAAATTCTGGGTGGAGAAATACCCGGAAGACGTAAAGGAGATATGCAGCAGGGGGCATGAGGTTCAGAACCACTCTGCCAGTCACCCGGATTTTACCACACTGACATCAGAACAGATAATGGAAGAGATCGGATTGACGTCCGATGCCATCGAAAACATAACGGGTATAGCGCCTGACCTGTTCCGCCCGCCCTTTGGGGCTTATAACAATAAAGTGATCGAGACTCTTGAGGAGTCGGGATATAAGGTCATCCAGTGGTCAGTGGACAGTCTGGATTGGAAGCAAATATCGGCCGATCAGATTGTCGAAAGGGTACTGTCCCGAATCGAACCGGGATCGATCGTGCTATTTCACAATGATGCAGCCCATGCCGAAGAATATTTGCCGAGGATCCTTGAGGAAATGACATTGCAGGGATACGAGGTGGTGCCCATAGGTCAGTTGATCTACAGAGAGAATTATCACATCGATCACACAGGGAAGCAAATCATAAGCTAGTGAAAGGGGTCGCAAAGTGGAATGTACCGAAGAGACAAATAAAGTAACCCTATGCGGGAGCATAATAACATTGCCTGAGTTCAGCCATAAATCCTATGGTGAGGTTTTCTATTCTCTGATTTTATCCATCAGCCGAAAAAGCGGTTACTGTGATAATATCCCCGTAATCGTATCGGAAAGGCTGATTTGGGACATGGAACTTTTAGAAGGCGCAACGGCACAGGTGACAGGTCAGATAAGAACATACAATAAGATGGTAGATGGCAGGAACAGACTTACTATCGTCGCATTTGCGCGGGAATTTATCCTGTTGGATGAAGAATTCATCGATGTAAACAAAGTCCATCTGGAAGGTTATCTGTGCAAGCCTCCGATTCGGAGGGTATCGCCTCTCGGAAGGGAGATCTGCGACATAATGCTTGCCGTGAATCGAATGTACAACAAATCCGATTACATTCCTTGCATTGCATGGGGGAGGAACGCTGCCTATGCCGGGAGTCTGTGCGTAGGCACCAAAATAATAATAGGCGGCAGGATTCAGAGCAGGGAATACAGAAAAAAAGAGCAGGACGGCACACTTCTGGGCAAGACAGCTTATGAAGTTTCAATTCTGAATATTGAGGAATAGCTTTCATTGCATTTGATTTTTCACTATGATAAACTTAAATCCATACTTGTCGTTCAATACTTTTTACAGGAAGACATACACTTAAAGGAGAAAACAAATGCGAATTGCAATAGATGGGATGGGCGGTGACAATGCTCCGCAGGCGATAGTACAGGGATGTGTGGAGGCGGCGGCATCGATCCCGCATGAGATAATAATAATCGGTGACGAGGATCAGATCCTCAAAGAATTGACCAAATACAAATATGATCACGAGCAAATCATGGTAGTCCATGCGGCGGACGTGATAACCAATGATGACGCCCCCGTCCGTGCGGTCAGGACCAAGACGGAATCCTCCATGGTAAAAGGCATCATGATGATTAAGGAACAAAAGGCGGATCTTTTTATTTCCGCAGGAAATACGGGTGCGATCATGGCCGGCGGCCTTTTTATATTGGGCAGAATACAGGGGATTGACAGGCCGGCTTTGGCGGCTACCTATCCCATACTTCAGGGGGGAGGCGTATCGCTTCTCGTGGATTCGGGGGCTAATGTGGAATGTAAACCGAATAATTTACTGGAGTATGCGACCATGGGCAGCATATATATGAAAAAGGTTTTAAATGTGGACAACCCCACCGTGGGCCTGGTCAACGTGGGCTCGGAGGACAGCAAGGGCACCACCATCATCAAATCTGCCTACGAACTGCTCAAGCGCAGCAATCTGAATTTTATAGGAAACGTGGAGGCCAGGGACGTGCCTAAAGGAGCCTGTGACGTCATCGTATGCGACGGCTTTGTGGGCAATGTGATCCTCAAGCTTACCGAGGGGCTGGCATGGTCCATTCTCAAGCTGATGAAAACCAAATTTACCGCAGGGATGCTTCCCAAGATGGGAGCGCTCCTGCTGTCAGGCAAATTCAAAGAACTCAAAGAAGCCTTCGATTATTCCGAGTATGGCGGTGCGCCGATCCTGGGTGTAAAAGGCGCCATGGTAAAAATGCATGGGTCTTCAGGCGCCAATGCGGTAAAAAACACTATATTGAAAGGTGTACCTTTCGCGGAAAACAATGTAGTACAGATAATCCAGGATTCCGTTCTCGAGCTGGAGGAAGTGATAATCAGTGATTGAACCTGCGTTTGACAAAAAGAAATTTGAAAATAAAATCGGCTATTCATTTCGCAGACCTGAATTGCTTGCCACAGCCCTGACCCACAGCTCCGCCGCCAACGAAAGGACAGGCAGACCTATAAGGGACAACGAGAGGCTGGAGTTTTTGGGTGATTCGGTCTTCGATCTCATAATAAGCCGGTATCTGTATGAGCGCATGACCGATGTAGAGGAAGGCAGATTGACGAAGCTCAGAGCTCTGATTGTATGCGAAAGATCCCTGGCTGAAAGGGCAAAGGACCTTGGTTTCGGAGATGTTATCAGGCTTGGGCGCGGCGAGGAATTGAGCGGGGGAAGGGGCAGGCCTTCCATTCTGGCAGATGCTATGGAGGCCATCATCGGGGCAATTTATATGGATGGCGGCCTTGAAATGGCCACGGACTTTGTGATCACAACATTCGGCGCCACTATAGAAAAGGCCCTGTCCGGCGAACTATATCGGGACTTTAAAACTGAATTGCAGGAACTTTTGCAAGAGCAAAAAAATCCTTTGATAATTTATTCCGTAGATAAAGAAGAAGGGCCCGATCACGATAAAACCTTTTATGTAAGCGTGTGGGACGGGGATAAAAAGCTGGGATCGGGTGTGGGAAAGACAAAAAAAGAAGCTGAACAAAATGCGGCTAAAACCGCTTTGGAGGGAAATAGTTTTGTATTTTAAAAGAATAGATATCCAGGGTTTTAAATCCTTTGCAGAACCTGTCAGCATCGAATTCCACGAAGGCATAACCTGCATTGTCGGGCCTAACGGAAGCGGGAAGAGCAACATATCCGATGCGATCCGCTGGGTTCTGGGGGAGCAAAGTCCGAAGATGCTCAGGGGCGGCAAGATGGAGGAGGTCATATTCGCCGGAACAGCCAGTCGTCGCTCCAGAGGGATGGCTGAAGTTACCCTGATCATAGACAATGGAAAACGAATACTTCCCATCGATTACTCCGAAGTTGCAATTACAAGGAGGATGTACCGCTCGGGAGAGAGCGGTTATTTCATCAACAAGGTACCGTGCCGTTTAAGAGATATCCGGGAGCTCATTATGGATACGGGCATAGGGGTCGACGGTTACTCGATCATCGGGCAGGGCCGTATTGCCGACATACTGAGCGACAAGCCGGAGTCCCGCAGGGAGATTTTTGAAGAGGCGGCCGGCATAGTAAAATACAGAAGCAAGAAAGAGGAATCCGAAAGGAAACTGGAAGCATCAAAAAACAACCTGGATCGGGTCAATGATATAGTAAATGAAATAGAATCAAGGATAGACGGGCTAAAAGAAGACAGCATAAAGGCTGCTGAATTTCTAAAGCTGAGGGACAAGCATAAAGATATAGAGGTTAATATTACTCTCAAAAATATAGAGAACCTGGAGCTAAAAAACGAGTACATATCAGACGACATCACGGAGTTGAACAATCTTATAGAGGAAGGCAAATCACAGAAAGAATCCATCGATACCGATGTTTTGGAAAACAGGGCAAGAAGCGAAGAATTAGAAGAATCGGGCAACACAAGCCGTGACAGATTGCTTACGATCATAGAGGAAGCAAATGCGCTTTCATCTCAAAATCGACTGACCCGGGAAAAAGTCGCCGCCGTCGAAAAGGAAAAATCACGGCTGGAAGATGAAATAAAGGCGTTATCCGAACGAAAAGAAAAGGAAGAAAAATACGCTTCGGAAGTCAGAACGAATCTGGAAAAAATCCGGACAGAATCGGAATCGTTAAAGGCGGCGGCCGATGAAATAAGCAGCACGGTAGAAAGCCTCGAATCTGCAGCAGCAGAAGCACAAAGGCAAATCGATGCTTACAAAGACGATATTTACGGATCCTACAGCCTGGCGGCGGAAAAGAAAAGCGAGATCAAGTCTCTGATCAGTCTCTCGGAGACTTTGGAAAAACGCAAAATCCAGATAACGTCCGAGAGAAAAAGCAGAGATGAGGCAAGCAGCGGCTTAGAGGCAGAGCTCAAAAAACTTACCTCTGAAAAGGACATGCTGTCGCAGGAATTAAGCGGGGTCAGGGAGAAAATAATACAACTGACGACTGCCCATGAAGGGAGAACAGCAAAGGAAAAACGCATATCCTCAGAACTCGGAGAAAACAAAATTGCCGCAGGCCGGCTTCAGGCAAGGCTCAAGATGATAGAGGAAATGGAAAATGCTTATGAAGGATATAATGAAGCAGTAAAGTTTATTATGGGTTCTGATCTGGAAGGCATACACGGGGTGGTTGCGGATTTGATAGCCGTTCCGGAGGGATTTGAAAAGGCCGTTGAAACCGCTCTGGGGGCGGCACTGCAAAACATCGTATGCGATAATGACTGCAATGCACAAATTGCCATCGATATCCTCAAGAAAAACCGTGTGGGCAGATTGACCTTCTTGCCATTGTCCGGCATAAAATCTTATGCGGGCAACCTTCCCGGGCATATGACAAAAGAACCGGGATTCAAAGGCTTCGGTGTCGACTGCGTTAAATTTGACAATAAATATAAAAGAATCATGGACTATCTGCTGGGAAGGATCGTGGTCGTAGACAGGCTTGAGCATGCGGTAAAAATGTCAAAATTGCAAGGTACCGGAGGTCTGCGCTTTGTAACGCTGGAGGGCGATGTGGTAAACGCCTCCGGCGCAATCACGGGAGGGGCATATCGTAATAAAACTGCCGGTCTGCTCGAAAGAAAAGCGGAAGTGAAGGTTTTGTCCGCGAAGCTGCAAAAGGTGAAACAAGAGCAAAATCAACTGGCAGAAGAATTGGAAGCATTGGGCATCGCTTTAGAAGATGATAAGAAAGCGGTCAGTTTGGCAGATGCAAAGTACAGAGAGATAGAAATGTCCTTGCTCAACAAGGAAAATGAATCGTCACGCCTGTCCTCAGATATTTCCGACATGGGTGATCAGAGGACGAGGGAGGAAAGGGAATTGGCCTCCATCAAGGCGGAGCTTGAATCGGCGGCTGCGATGATCAAAGAGCTGCAGGAGGCGGTAACATACAATGAGCGGCGAATAGCCGAGTCGGAAGCTTCTGTGGACGTAAAGCTGGAGCATCACGTGGAAACAAAGCAAAAGCTGGAGGAATCAAAAGAAGAGTTGACACGCACCAGGCTTTTATCCGCATCGGCTGCAAGCGAAAAAAACAATGCGGAGCAGGCTTTGATAAGAACAGATGAGTATATTTCGGAATTTGAAAGCCAGGTCGAAAAGAAAAAAGAAGATATCATCGGGCTTGAAAATGAAAAAAACCGCCTGAATGCCGAAAATAAAGAAAGAGAAGGTCTTATAGCATCAAAAGAAGCCGAGAAATCAGCCACTGAGGAAGGCATTCACAGAATTACCGAAGAAAAATCCCGGGTAATTCGATACTTAAATGAGATACAGGGGAAAAAGGAAAACCTGGACAATGTTATTTCCGGGCATCAGGTGCAAAAGCACGAGCTGGAGCTGAAGCTGACCAAGAACGAAACGCAGATAGAAGGGTATAAGGAAAAACTCTGGGAAGATTTTGAGATTTCTTACCTTCAGGCGATGGATTTCGCAAAAAAAGACTTTGTTATGTCGGCAGCTGTCAGGGAAAATCGCGAAATAAAAGGACGTATGAAAGAGCTCGGAGAAGTAAATATAGGAGCTATCAAAGAGTATGAAAGCGTTAAGGAGCGTCATGAATTCCTTACGGCTCAAAGAGATGATCTCCTGTCGGCTATGGATTCCCTGGCTCAGATCATCGAGGATATGGACAGGAATATAAAAAAGAACTTCAAGGAAAGCTTTGACCAGGTAGTCGTGAATTTCGAGGAGTCCTTCAAAGCCCTGTTCGGCGGCGGGATTGCAGAGCTTCGACTTGCTGATGAATCCAGACCCCTTGAAACGGGAATAGATATAATAGTTCAGCCTCCGGGCAAAAAACTGCAGAACATAAGCTTGCTGTCAGGCGGTGAAAAAACCTTGACGGCCATAGCTCTCATGTTTGCCATACTCAGAACAAAGCCGACACCTTTTTGTATTTTAGATGAGGTAGAGGCTGCCTTGGACGAGGCGAATATCGATAGATTTGCCCGTTACCTCAAGGACTTCAAAGAAATACAGTTTACCTTGGTCACCCATCAAAAGGCCACAATGGAATATGCCGATGTGCTTTACGGGGTTACCATGCCGGAGGGAGGCATTTCCAAAGTGATTTCCCTAAAAATGGGTGATAAGATAGAGCTGTAATACGGTTCAAAACTTTTAAGGAGGGCATATCGTGTTTCAAAAGAAAAAATCGTTCTTTGGAAGGCTGCAAGAGAAAATCGAGGATGTTATTCTGATGCGTCCGGAAGTTGACGAGGAAATGATGGAAGAACTGGAGGAAGTTCTGATCACCTCCGATATAGGAATGGATACAACGGGAACTATAATAGATAAATTGAGAACTGACATCAAGAAAATGAATATCAGGGATTCGGAAGGGGTCAAGGACCGGATCAAAATTATTGTCCGGGAATTGATGGATAAGGGCGAGGCCCATAAGCTTTCCGAAAATACACCTTTGATAATACTTGTCATAGGTGTAAACGGATCAGGTAAGACCACATCCATAGCAAAGCTCGCATATCAACTGCAGACAGAAGGCAGGTCTGTCCTTCTGGCCGCGGCAGATACATTTCGCGCGGCTGCCGGGGAACAGCTGAAAATATGGGGAGACCGATTGGGGGCAGGCGTTATAATGCACGGGGAGGGAGCGGATCCTTCCGCCGTAATTTATGACGGGATTCAGGCTGCCAAGGCGAGAGGAACCGACGTGCTGATCTGCGATACGGCGGGTCGGCTTCAAACCAAGAAAAACCTCATGGCCGAACTGGAGAAAATGTACAGGATAATCGAGAGAGAATATCCCGAAGCTGAAAAGGAGACCCTGCTGGTGCTTGATGCGGCAACGGGTAAAAACGCTATTTCTCAGGCAAAGGAATTCAGCCAGGTGGCTCAAATCACGGGGATCATATTGACAAAGCTTGACGGGACGGCAAAAGGCGGCATAGTGATCACAATTGCCGACATGTTCGAGATACCTGTCAAATTCATAGGGGTAGGTGAAGGCATGGAAGATCTGGAGCCTTTTGATG
>CAYYHH010000074.1:0-7812 GCA_964471645.1 uncultured Oscillospiraceae bacterium | reverse complement strand
GGGATATATTTTACAATTGTCATATATGCTGCGTTCTATACAAACGTGTAATGATCCGGGATGAATATGAAATAATCCCGGCCGGAGATTTAACTGACCGGAGGGAGGCTTGAATTATGCTTATTGATGACAAAATGTTGATTGGAAAAGGTGACAATCCCGTATTTTTGCTGCCTGTGATGGCAAACAGACACGGGCTCATCGCAGGGGCGACGGGTACGGGAAAAACAGTTACTTTGAAAGTAATGGCCGAGTCTTTCAGTTCAATGGGTGTACCTGTTTTTCTGTCGGATATTAAAGGTGATTTATCGAACCTCGCAATTCCGGGGGAAAGCAATCCCAAAGTTCAGGAACGTCTTGAAAAGCTTGGGATTGAGAATTTCAGCTTCAAGTCTTTTCCGGTTCAATTTTGGGATCTTTTCGGTGAAAACGGATTACCCGTGAGAACCAGCATTTCTGAAATGGGGCCGCTTATGCTCTCCAGGATCCTTAACTTGAATGATGTTCAGAGCGGAGTTCTGAATATCATTTTTCGAATCGCCGATGACAAAGGTTTGCTGTTGCTGGATCTGAAAGATCTGAAGGCAATGGTCCAGTATGTAGGGGAGAACTCAAAGGATTTCACATTAGAATACGGTAATATATCAGCACAAACTGTCGGGGCTATAATCCGGAGCTTACTGTCTCTGGAGGATCAGGGAGGAGAACATTTCTTTGGGGAGCCCGAGCTTGACTTTCTTGATTGGATGAAAACAACTACAGACGGCAGAGGACTCATTAATATATTGGACAGCGTAAAGCTTTTTCAAAATCCGGCACTTTATTCGACTTTCCTTTTATGGATGCTATCGGAACTGTTTGAGAATTTACCTGAAGCCGGGGATCCGGACAAACCAAAGATGATATTCTTCTTTGACGAGGCACATTTGCTCTTTGACGATGCCCCGAAGGTATTGTTGCAAAAGATCGAACAAGTAGTTCGGCTGATTCGATCAAAGGGGGTTGGGGTATATTTCATTACACAGAACCCTATGGACTTACCCAACAATGTATTGAACCAGCTCGGAAACCGGATTCAGCATGCCCTGAGGGCCTATACCCCGGCAGAAATAAAGGTGGTACAGGCGGCTGCGGAGTCCTTCCGTGCCAACCCCGGCTTTGACACGGCTGCTGCAATCACTGAGCTCGCTACGGGAGAAGCTTTGGTTTCGCTGCTGGATGAGGAGGGTCGGCCAAACGTAGTTGAACGCACTGTTATAATGCCGCCCCAAAGTTCGTTTGAAAACCTGGACCTGGCTATTCGACTGCAGTTGATATCACGTTCACCTTTGAAAGAGAAATATGCTACGGCTATAGACCGCGAATCCGCTTATGAATTATTGCAGGCACGCTTCGCCGGTCAGCAGGCAGCAGACAGGGAAGAGGAAGAGCGGCTTGAAAAGCTGAGGCAGTGGGAACTGCAAGAAATGCAAAAGAAGCAGGACCGGCAAAAGCAAGAGCAACAGAAGCAGCAAAAACAAAAGCCGGCGGCAGAAAAAGCGGAAGTAAAAAAGAAGAGCAGCGGAAGCGGTTACCAGAGGCAGACGACGATGGAGAAGGCTACCAATGCAGTCGTTACCACAATCGGCAGAGAAGTCAGCAGAAGCCTGATAAGGGGTATTCTGGGATCGCTCAAGAAATAATGGTTATCCAGCCGAAGAAATAAAAAAAAGTCGGCAATTTAGTGAGAACAAATTTGACATATATGAATTTTAAGATGATGTTGAGGGATTAATTGAAAAGTAAAAAAAAAAGTAAGGAATTATATTGAGGAAAAGTACGGCAGTAAAGTGAAGGAAAAATAAGAATGGATATATGCAGTTCTGATTTGGTATGCGCATTTGGTCTGACTGTAATTGCGGGTTTGTCCACCGGGGTGGGGAGCGCCCTGGCTTTTTATGCAAAGCAGACAAATAGAAAGTTTTTATCGGCAGCCTTGGGTTTTTCGGCCGGGGTCATGATTTACGTTTCTATGATAGAAATTTTCTTGAAAGCCAGGATTTCTTTAGAGTCTATTTTCGGTTATCCCAAAGGATATGCTTATACGACCATTGCATTTTTCGTAGGCGTTCTTATAATGGCATTGATCGATAAAATGATACCGAGCGGCGAGAACCCCCATGAAGCCAGGGACGTAACGGAAATGGAGATTAAGGGGGACAAGAATGGTGATGAATCTGAGCTGATGCGGATGGGTATGTTCTCCGCCCTGGCTATAGCTATCCATAACTTTCCCGAAGGTATCGCAACTTTCACGGCGGCATTGCAGGACACCACGCTGGGTATCAGCATAGCAATAGCCATTGCGATACACAATATACCCGAAGGGATTGCCGTTTCAGTTCCGATATATTATGCTACCGGGAGCAAGAAGAAAGCGTTCAAGCTGTCATTTCTTTCGGGATTATCCGAGCCTTTGGGAGCCATACTGGGATATTTTCTGCTGATGAGATTTTTCAATGATGCGATGTTCGGGTTCACATTTGCGGTGGTGGCCGGTATCATGGTATATATATCTCTGGACGAACTTCTTCCAACAGCGCAAAAATACGGGGAACACCACATCGCAATATACGGTCTTATCGTGGGGATGATTGTAATGGCTGTAAGCCTGCTGGCAGTTGCATGATATCCGGGGAAACGCGCAATTGGGTCAAAGATACCATTCTTTTTTTGGCCAGTCAGTCCATCTCCATCTTCGGTTCCTTTCTTGTACAATTCGCCATAATGTGGCATATCACCCTTACATCCAAGTCGGGTATCATGATGACGATTTATATAATATGCGGCCTGGTTCCGAATATTTTTGTTTCTCCTTTTGCGGGAGTGTGGGCGGACCGTTACGATCGGAAGAGGCTGATCATGCTTTCCGATTCTTTTATTGCCTTCGTCACATTGATTCTGGCGATCCTGTTTCATATTGGATACGATATGCTTTGGTTACTTTTTGTTGCGGCTGCCCTGCGGTCTGTGGGAGCGGCTTTGCAGATGCCGGCGGTGGGAGCTTTTCTACCGCAGATGGTGCCGTCTGATAAGCTTATGAAAGTGAACGGGATCAACGGCGGTATACAATCTATGGTGATGCTGGGATCTCCTATGCTCAGCGGGGTCCTTCTTACCTTTGCACCCATTGAAATCATTTTTCTTATCGATGTTTTTACCGCATTTACAGCGGTAGCGTTTCTTGGAATATTTTTAAAGGTGCCCCCTCACAAAAAGGCGCTTCAAGAGGAGGCTGCCGGCTATTTCGGCGATTTGAAAGAA
The DNA here is from genome assembly GCA_964471645.1 of uncultured Oscillospiraceae bacterium. Lineage (GTDB taxonomy): Bacteria > Bacillota > Clostridia > Peptostreptococcales > Anaerovoracaceae > UBA1426. The sequence continues at coordinate 4,509 of CAYYHH010000074.1, read as the reverse complement.
GGACTCCTATATATCCGTGAGCATCGTTATCTGCTGGAATTCTTTGTATTATTGGCCGTTTTGTACTTTTTGATATCCCCCGTCAGTTTTCTGACGCCCCTTCAGGTCACTCGAAGCTTCGGCGCCGAGGTGTGGCGGCTGACGGCCATCGAGGTGGCCTTTTCAGTGGGAATGATGGCAGGAGGCTTCCTGATTGCCGCCCGATACGGATTTCAAAACAAGATCCACACCATTTCGCTGGGGTGCTTTCTTTTCAGCGTCTGCACCGTAGGGCTGGGCATTATACCTGACTTCCGGATTTACTTGTTCCTCATGACCCTTGCCGGTGCCGCGATGCCTGTTTTCAGCACGCCGTCTACAGTATTGCTTCAGCAAAGGGTAGGAGAGGATTATATCGGCAGGGTCTTCAGCGTTATGATGATGATATCCGGAACTATGATGCCCTTGGGGATGCTGCTCTTCGGGCCCCTCGCTGATGTCATCCCCGTCGAGTGGATGTTGGTGGCCACAGGAGTGATTATGGCGATCGAGAGTTTTATTCTGATAAAAAATAAGGCCCTTCTGGAAGCGGGCAAACCCCTCGAAGAAAATGAGGAAGGATAAAAAAAGATTGACATAAGCACATTTTTATCCTAATATTAATATGATATCAAAATGATATCAGCGAAAGGGGGTTTGTCAGATATGTCCAATAAACAGTTAAAAGAAGAAAAAAGTTTGCGAACAGAGGAAAAGGCGGCATGGTCAACCAATGGAATGATGATGCTCGTACTGAATATCTTGTTGTATTTTGGGGTCATCGGGGTATTCATTTTTAAAATTGCTCAAGCGGGCGGAAGGATGATAGGTCCGCCGATATATTGGATCGCACTGATTGTAGTATGCTCGCTGTACCTGTTCTTAATAGGGCCCGTCCTGTTTATGGGATTGAAAATCCTTAAGCCCAACGAGGCTTTGGTGCTGACCCTTTTCGGAAAGTATTACGGGACGCTCAGGGGCGAAGGGTTTTATTTCGTTAACCCCTTTGTCAGCGCAACACATCCCGAAGTTCAATCGGCCTCTACAGGAACGATTGTGTCGGCGGAAAAAACTCCGCAAACAGGGAAATACTCGGCTGCGAGCTTGAATTTACCTGTTAAAACCAATAAGAAAATATCACTAAAAGCCATGACCCTGAGCAATGACAAACAGAAGATCAATGATAAATTAGGCAACCCTATTATCATTGGTATAGTTGTGATATGGAGGGTGGTCAATACGGCAAAAGCGGTCTTCAACGTAGATAATTACGGCGAATTCCTCTCGATTCAATGCGACTCGGCGCTTCGCAATATAGTAAGGCTTTATCCCTACGATGTGTCCGGCGACGATAATGAAAAGACCCTGAGAGGAAGCAGCCAGGAAGTTGCAGAAAGCCTGAAAGCTGAAATTCAGTCAAAAGTAGAAATTGCGGGCCTGGAAATTTTGGAAGCCAGGATCACCCATCTGGCATACGCCCCGGAAATAGCGGCTGCTATGCTTCAAAGGCAGCAGGCTTCAGCAATTATAGACGCGAGACAGATGATTGTTGAAGGTGCTGTGGGTATGGTGGAAATGGCCTTGGCAAAACTCAGCAGCCAGGGGGTTGTAGATCTGGACGAGGAGCGCAAGGCTGCAATGGTAAGCAATTTAATGGTAGTGCTTTGCGGCAATAAAGATGCCCAGCCGATAGTCAACAGCGGATCCTTGTATTAAAGGTTTGCTTTGCGAAAGGAGGGTGATGGGTGGAAAAAAAGGATACTGATAAAAAGCAGATTTTACTTCGATTGTCACCCACGCTCTGGAAGGAACTGGCCGCATGGGCCGAAGACGACTTCCGATCGATCAACGGGCAGATAGAGTATTTGCTCAGTGAAAGTGTAAAACGTCGCAAATCCAGGAAAACAAAAGAATCAGAGTGAATAACAGATAAATGATAATACGGGGCCCGAAGGGGCCCCTTGTAATTGAATTGATAGTAAGCACCCAACAACATGGAAGGCTTATCGTCAATGTAGCATAAACACCCTCCGGCGCATAAAATATAGCAATGTTTAAGGGAATAGGAGTGTTATTATGCTAAAACAAACATTGCCTCTGCTTTTGGAGACCTTGTCAAATTATCCGGTATTATGTGCAAAAGTTATAGGAAGCCAGCTTAACCCTGACTTGAAAGGTGATGTCTGGGTGTACCCATTTTTGGAAGGCAGCCTGCTGGTTGTGGATATCCAAGGCATTCCTTTTGCCGGATTTTATGGTTTTCATATTCATCAGCATGGGCCGTGTGTCCCGGGGGAAGGCTACACAGGATTTACAAACGTAGGCGGACACTATTCACCGGCGCAGCAGCCGCATCCATATCATGCCGGAGACCTTCCCAACCTGATGGCCTATTACGGACACGCTTTTATGATAGTATATTCCGATCGTTTTATACCTTATGAGATATCCGGCAGGGCGATAATAATCCACCAATGGCCGGATGACTACAGGACTCAGCCCACAGGGGATTCCGGGCAACCGATAGGCTGCGGCACTTTTTATCCTTGTTTTGAGCAAAAGCCTGCCAGGGTTTCCGGACCTGCCAATTCATCGCGCCCCACATAAACGGTCCCGTCGAATCTGGTTTTATAGCTCCACTTGACCAGCGCTATACTGCCCTTTGTAATCTCCAACGCCGTGATGCAACGGGGATGGACACAACTTCCGTCATTGAAATAACAAGGCTCTCCGGGCCTGGGAAATGCGGTCCTATGGGTGTGACCTGCTACAATAGGCAGGTTTTCTTTTTGTACCCAGCCTATCAATTTTTTTTCGACGGCCTTTTTTCGTTTTGGGTTTGTCGCCGTATTGGTGGGATTGTTGACACCTATCAGCTCCAGCGGCCTCCAAAAATAGCGTACCAGGAATCGGCTCAGCCACCAGAGGCGATCGTTGAAAAAGTCTGCTTGATGACCGTGAAGAAGAAAGAGTTCGACACTGTTTTCCTCATGTTGAAGCAGCAGGCTCTCGTAAAACTCTATTCCCGGGAAGAACAAAGTGCACATATCGTCAGATTTGTTAGGACAATAGGCCAGCTGTTTTTTAAAAGATCCGTTTTTTCCCTTTACAATATCGTGATTACCGAAAAGCATATAAAGCCTTTGATCCTGATGAAATTTGGACAGCAGCCAGAAGATGTTGTCGTAAACCTCGATCGGTTTAGAAATTTTATCATTTTCCCATAACTCATCTCCGTCACCCAACTCGATATAGGTGTAGTTATTATAATAATATTGGGTAAGGGCGGCAAAGAACAGGTTTTGGTTATGGGCAAAATCGTCTGCATAACTGCCATCTCCTCTGTGACAGTCGCTCATAATAACAAATTTTGAGGAGTCGTTAAAGGTTACTTTAACCGCGTTGTTGTATACGTGTGATATACGATTATAAACCAACATAGCATTAATTCCATTTTACTACTTTCTGAAAAGGCTGATGGGTTTGCCCATGTTCAATACCGATTTAAATAAATCGGGTGAGTTCTCCCACAGAAATAACAATTTGTCGATGCTGTTTTTATGACCCTGTGTCAGCTGCTGATACTGATTGCATAATTGTTCGTTTTTCTTTTGGGTAAGAGCATCGGTTATCGGTGTCCGCGTCAACGGCTGGGGGGATAAGGGATGGCGAAACAACAGCCAAACGGTAGTGTGCATGACCCTAATCTGACTGCCGGTGTAACCCATACCGCTCAATGCATCGAGAAAAACAGCGGTCATAGCCTTATCCTTGAGCGTAATACCTGCTTCCATATAAAGCTCATGAGGATTTGAAAATTCACCAAGCACAAAACCGGTAAGCCACCAATGCCTGCCTTCCCTTTTAAAAAGTATTCGATTATTCTTGTGTAGAACCAGGGCCATGTGAAGCTGATCGCCTCCATGGGCGCTTTCATAAAAAATATCTCCCGCCGCTCCGGACACGGAGTAATTCTGTTCGGCGGTATATACACCTATTTCACAGCCTGTCGTCATACCGTACTGACCCTTCCACAATTCGATCAGCCAGTTTTTCCCTTCATATGAAAACTTTATAGGTTCACAGTCGATGATCATGCTCAAGGGAGCGGCTGCTTCATCGTATATCGGGCTATAGCCGAACTCCTTTTGCCAGGCATCTGATTTTGAAAAAAAAATATCTTGCACCGGATCATAATCATAGCCGGCACGGGATAGCGCATTAAAAATTGACTCTTTTTTGATATTTTTTTTCCGCCATTTTTTACCGGATGATATTAATATAACAATACCTATAAACAGCATTAATGCGATTATAAGGTATGAATAATTTTCGTTGGACATAGTTTTTCCTCACCATAAAGCGTCATTTTTCTATATAATATTCAAATCCGTTCCAATTTGTTAAACCGTTGATTAAAACTGACAGCTTAGGGTATGTTAATAAAAGCGCAAGCCTTTTTCAGGGTGGTATTTGTTTAAAATGTTAAAA
>CAYYHH010000073.1:3113-7823 GCA_964471645.1 uncultured Oscillospiraceae bacterium | reverse complement strand
CGAAATGTTCGCAGGGCACTAAATGTATGATGTCCACATCCTTAATTTCGTGGACATTATATCATGATTAAGTTGGCAAATGGTTATAAAACTGTTTGACAAAAGCAAATGTTCAACCTATACTTTGATTAGTTATAGTTTGGGCGGCTTTGTTTTTGTTTGGTTTAGTTTGGTGTTGTATCCATCTGATCTGCATTGATCAATGATTTATACGGTGGCTGAAAAATTACCACAGTGATAAAGGAGGAAAAAATGAAGAAGAAAACAATTTTCTTGGTTGTACTGACGGTGATGCTCATGATTCTTCTGCTTACCGGCTGCCGGCAGGGAATCCCGGGCGGGCAACAATCCGATGACCCCAACGGGAAAGGACCTTCGGATGAATCTGTTGAAATCAACATATCTGCCGCGGCAAGTCTGACCGAGGCTCTGACGGAAATCAGTACAGAATACGCAAAGCAGAGCAACGCCGTGCTGCAATTCAATTTTGCCGCCTCCGGAACTTTACAAAAGCAAATCGAAGAGGGAGCGCCCTGTGACATTTTTATCTCTGCATCCAAGGCCCACATGGATAAATTGCAGGATGCCGGCATTATAATCGATGATTCACGGACGGACCTTCTCGGGAATTCATTGACCCTGATAGCAGCGGCAGAAAAGGCCGATGTGATTGCAGGCTTTAATTCCCTGGTCGACGGATCTGTCGAAAGCCTCAGTATCGGTGAGCCTGACAGCGTTCCGGCCGGAAAGTATGCCAAAGAGGCCCTCGAAAACCTGGGGATTTGGAATGATGTGGAAGGCAAAATCGTCTATGCCAAAGATGTCAAACAGGTATTGGAATACGTGGAAACGGGAAATGTGGACTGCGGATTGGTTTATAGATCAGATGCACTATTACTCGATACCGGAAAAATTATTGAAGATGCTTCGGAAGACAGCCATGCACCCATCGTTTACCCTGCCGCATTGATTGCAAATTCCGATTCCGACAAAGCAGCCGCAGAATTTTTCCGATTCTTAGTATCCGATTTTTCTAAAACTGTCTTCGGAAAATACGGTTTTATGGTATTATGAATCTGTGCAAATATATATGACAACTTTTTGAAAGCCGGCTGATAAGGATACACAAGATAAGGACATAGATAAGGGTAATTGTAATATGCTGTCACCAATTCTGCTCTCTCTTAAAATAGCCACCATTGCCACATTTTTTTCTTTTAGCTTGGGTATTTTCTTTGCATATATACTCAATAAAAGAAATATCCCCGGGAAGAACTTATGGGAGACCCTGCTTATATTGCCCATGGTTTTACCTCCGTCTGTTCTTGGGTATATTCTGCTGATCGCCTTTGGAAAAAGGGGTCTGATCGGCAGTTTTCTGCTGAAGAATTTCGGAATTCAAATAGTGTTCACCTGGGTCGGCGCAGTGATTGCCGCCGCCATCGTCTCCCTTCCGCTCATGTACCAAAACGCAAAGGCAGCATTTATCAGCACCGATCCGATATACGAAAATGCGGCGCGCACCCTTGGAAGCAGCGAATGGAAAATCTTCCGCACCGTGACTTTCCCTCTTTCGTGGCCCGGTATAATCAGCGGCACCGTTTTGGCTTTCGCCAGGGCAATCGGTGAATTCGGGGCGACTTTGATGATAGCCGGTAATATTCCCGGAAAAACCCAAACAATACCGACGGCGATATATTTTGCAGTAGAATCAGGCAAGACCGAGATGGCCAATAAACTTGTCCTTATAATGACAATCTTTAGTTTTGCACTGATTTTCGGGCTTAATATCTGGCTGAAAAAAACCAATTACTTGGATAAGATAAACCAGAGGTGCTGACGATGAATATATATTTTCGCATACGCAAAAACCTGGATCGCTTTGCAATTGATATTGAATATTCCTTCGATAAAGGCGTGCTTGTGATACAAGGTGAGTCCGGAGCTGGGAAAACTACGATATTAAACTGCATATCCGGGCTGACAGATCCGGATACCGGCAGTATCGGGTTTAACGGGAGCCCTGTCTTCGATAATGAGAAAAAAATAAATATTCCGACCCGGGCCAGAAACATAGGTTACCTATTCCAGAACTACGCGCTGTTTCCAAACATGACAGTCCATGAAAACATAATATACGGCATCAAAAACAAAGATGAATATAGGAATAATACAAAAAAGTCCGAGCTTCTTTCCTATTCCGAATACATTATGGACACCTTCGGAATAGGCCATCTGAGAAGGAAGTATCCCAGGAATATCTCCGGGGGGGAAAAGCAAAGGGTTGCCTTATCCAGGGCCATAGTAACCAAGCCAAGCCTGCTTTTACTGGATGAGCCCTTTTCAGCATTAGACCAAAATACCAAAGAAATAATATACAAAGAATTCCTTTCTTTTAAAGAGGTATTTCACATTCCTACGATACTGATCACCCATAATAGCTATGAAAGTGAAATGTTTGCGGATCAAAGTATCTGCATAAAGGACGGAAAAATCATAAGTGTGGCATGAATCCCGCAGCATGCAGTAATTTTCTATGATATAATTTCTTTAACCATTAAAAAGATCGGAGGTATGATTTGCATGGGCGGCAAGGTTATTTTAATTGCAAAAGATATGATTGGGAAGGGTGAAAGCTTCGTTGTTGCCAAAGTAGTTGATACCCGGGGATCTACTCCGAGGAAAAAAGGAGCCTGGCTGTTAATGCGGGAGAACGGAACGCGATATGGGACGGTCGGCGGCGGCAAACTTGAGGCGGAGGTTGAAAGGATTGCTTTAGAAACCTTTATCACCAAGGAATCAAAACTCCACAACTTCAGGTTAAAACCCGAAGATCAGCAGGGTTTGGATATGCGCTGCGGCGGCGATGCAGATGTGTTCATCGAATATGTTGACGCCGGAAATCCGGAGGGATTTCTCGAAGAGTTCGAGGCAAGATCAACTGTCTTAATCTTTGGAGGCGGCCACGTGGGGCAGGCCCTCGAACCAATTTTGCGATATGTCGGGTTCTCCACAACCGTCGCGGACGATCGCGAAGAATATGCCAATATGAATCGTTTCCCCGATGCGAACTGTATAAAAGTACTCCGAAGTTTCGATGATGCCTTTGAAGGACTGGAAACAGATGAAAACAGCTATATCATAATAGTTACCAGAGGACATAGTTTTGACTACACTGTTCTGAGGCAGTCCCTGAAAAAGAAAACAGCTTACATCGGCATGATAGGCAGTAAAAGTAAAGTTGCCGACACATTCAAAAAACTGAGGGAAGATGGATTTTCTCAGGAAGAATTAGATCGGGTCTATTCCCCCATCGGGCTTTCGATCTGTGCAGAAACTCCGGAAGAAATTGCTGTCAGTGTTGCGGCTGAAATGATCAAGGTCAGGGCCGGTCATGGCGAAAGATAAAATATGTGCGGTTATCCTGGCGGCAGGCTTTTCTTCCCGCATGGGGGACTTCAAGCCTATGCTGTCGATCGGAGGGATACCGGCGATTGAAATGCTGGTTCGCTCTTTCGAACAGGCCGGGATCGATAAAATAATAATAGTAACCGGGCACAGACGCGAATTCTTAAAAGACATATTATCCGGACTTAACGCGGCAGAGGCTTATAACGAGGATTTTGCCCAAGGTATGTTTTCATCAATAAAAACCGGACTGAAGGCTGCCTTCGCCGGTGCCTCGGATAATTCCGGGACAGCAGACACCCTGGTCGAATCCGATTCCATATCCGGAATCTTACTGGCCCCCGTTGACTGTCCTCTGGTGCCCTGTCAGGTAATAAAATCCATAGCCCTTGAACATAAAAAGCGGCCGGATGCCCTCATTGTACCTTGCTATCTGGGCAAAAAAGGTCATCCCTTGTTGATTCCGACTCACCTTACAGAGGAGGCGTTAGCATATGAAGGAGATCAGGGTTTAAAAGGTGTAACCCGCCGCTATGAGGAAGAAATGATTCGCATCGAAACCGATTGCGAAGCAGTTGTACTTGACATGGATACCCCGGAGGGCTATAGGGAAATACTTGACTATCATGATAATCAGCACAAGATCTTGTCCGGCGAGGCGAAGCCGTTTAATTTAAAAGAAGCACTTTCAGGCAGGAGGCTGTTTCTGGTTCGCCACGGAGAAATCAGACAGCACTCCGAAAAAATTTTCCTCGGTCAGCATGATGCCCCCCTGTCGGAAAAGGGGAAAGGGCAGGCAAAAGCCGCCGCGGACGAATTAACCCGTTACGCTGTCACCACGAACACAATTTTCTCCAGCGATTTATGCCGCGCAACAGAGACGGCCGAAATTATAGCAGATGCACTTTGTCTGCAAAAAAGCTCTGAAAAAATAGCGGATACATCTGAAGCACAAAAAGACCCGGCATATGATGTCAACATAAAACCTATTACGGTAACTCCGAACCCGGGCTTGAGGGAAATGGCACTGGGAGCGTGGGACGGCCGATTCATAAGTGAAATCAAGGCTCTGTATCCGGATGCCTATAAAAAAAGAGGCGAAAACCTGCTTGGATTCAAATTTGACAACGGCAGTGAAAATTTTTATGACCTGCAATACCGAGTTATCAAATGCATGGAGAACATTGTCCGCAACTACCCCGAAGGTGATTTAGTCATCGTTGCCCATTCAGGGGTTATTAAAGTGATGCTCAGCTATTTGAACGATGTGCCGTTGGCAGAGGGCATCATGAGAAAAATCGG
>CAYYHH010000073.1:0-3013 GCA_964471645.1 uncultured Oscillospiraceae bacterium | reverse complement strand
TGCTCAGCTATTTGAACGATGTGCCGTTGGCAGAGGGCATCATGAGAAAAATCGGGCCGGGAGAAATCTCATAATAACCCAAAGATTTCTGCCCGTTACCATCCGATCCGGACTAATGCAGGAGCGGTATCTCCTGGCTCTCCTGCCCCATCATTGCCAATGTAATTTCGGGTCTTAACATCCCTTCCAGCTCTTCCGATGAAAAATCGAAGTGTTGTATACCCGCTACATATGGTGCAATGTCATACAGGGGAAAGTAAACAACAAGTTCATCCCCGTTTATTAGAAATTGATAATCCCCTTTATAATCTTCTATAGTTTTGACCGCCGTATCGAAATATTTATTTTGGTTATCTTTCACTTCATCGAGTATTTGCGCTGTTATGTATTCGACACCCCCCATCCCCTCCTGGAACAGTTCGGGGAACGAATAGATTTGGCCGGTATCAGTGTTAAATGTGTAGCTGTCTATCCAATAAAGTCCATGTGCCCCACCTGTATAATTATCCCAAAGAATCCATAGCGAAACCAGATCCTCGTTAAAAAAGTATTGGTAACTGCTGTTCAGCGTTGCGGAGAAACCTTCCCTTCCCACCAGATCTTTGGCGGCGCCCCTGACCTCGTCCGCTGCCGTATCTACCTTGCTCTTTATTTCGGCGTTCAATTCGGCAGCCCCGGGAAAACCTTTCAGTATCGGATACTCCGCATTGATGTTCAAATGCTCCCCTGTTTCCTGAACATAAGAGGACACCACGGTGAATTCACCGGGCCCCGGTTTTTTGGGTTTTTTATCGCACCCCGAAAAGCCTGCGAATACCATCATTAGTATAACAAGGAATAAAGCGTATTTCCTAAGTCTCATTTTAAAGCCCCTTTCAAACACATGCAAATCATTCGCTATTCCATTATACTTGAATATTATTAGAAAATACCTACTTGCTCAGCCCGTATTCAGTCATTTTGTTGAGAAGCTGCCTGCGGGTTATCCCAAGGACTTCTGAAGATTTGTTCATGTCGTAATTATATTTCTTAAGTATGCCTTCTATATAATCCGCCTCAACCTCTTTGCGCATTTCCCTCAATCCTTTTTCTTCTTCGGATGGTGAAGGAGCCATCTCTTTTCGCTTTTCCAGTATCGGAGCAGGGAAAGAATCATGCAGGATCATTCCATTTTCCGACAGAACTACCATGCGCTCAATAATATTTTTAAGTTCCCTTATATTTCCGGGATAATTGTAGTTGAGCAGGGAATCCATAGCAGCAGAATCGATATGTTTTATGCTCTTTTTCATTTCCTGCTGGGACCGTTTTAAAAAGAAATCGATAAGCAGAGGAAGGTCCTCTTTCCTGTCCCGCAATGGTGGGATGTTAATAACTATGGTGCTGATCCGATAATAGAAATCTTCACGGAAGCGCTCCGAAGCTATTTCTTTTGCCAGGTCTTTATTTGTGGCTGAAACCAGACGAAAATCCACGTCAATTTCCTCATTGCTTCCCATTCTGTAAATACGCTTCAACTCTATCGCCTTAAGGAGTTTTGCCTGCATGGAAAGAGGTATATCTCCGATTTCATCCAAAAAAAGGGTTCCTGCGTCAGCGCCTTCGATCCGCCCGATACGGCGAACCACAGCCCCTGTGAACGACCCTTTCTCGTGGCCGAACAGTTCCGATTCCAGGACGGTCTCTGCAATGGCATGACAATTCAAATCCATAAATGTCTTATTGGCTCTGGGACTGTTTTCATGTATAAAGCGTGCAACAACCTCCTTGCCTACGCCTGATTCACCTAAAATAAGTATGTTGGAATCGCTATCGGCCGCTTTTTTGGCCGTTGCCAGCATATTGCGAAAAATGGGGCTCCTGGTTTCAAGCATGTGTTCAAACCGACCCACTTTTTCTTTTAGCATTTGGTTCTCTTGTTTCAGATCCAGCATCCGACGGAGTTTGGTTATCTCTCTGAGAAGTTCGCCGGGATCACCGCCTTTGGTCACGTAGGAATAGGCGCCCTCCCTCATAGCATCCACCGCATTTTCTATGCTTCCGTAAGCGGTAAGAATAACCACCTCTGTTGACGGGAACTTTTCCTTTATTTCTGCCATCAACTGTCTTCCGTCGATTTCAGGCATCATCAAATCGGTGATCACAAGATCGAAAGATTTTTGTTCAAGTACGTCGAGAGCCTGTCTTCCCGAAGTGCTGACGGTTACCATATGTCCGTTGGCTTCCAGTATAACTTTCATGACATTGCAATAATCCGGCTCATCATCGACTACTAGTATTTTAATGCCTCTTTTATTCATTATCGGCTGCTCCTTCTTTGTGCTGTTAATCTATTGGGATCGTTATTGTAAACTTGGTACCTTTCCCCGGAAGGCTGTCTACTTTGATGTCCCCTTCCATTTTAGTAACCTCGCTGTAAACTATATAAAGTCCAAGGCCGTTGCCTTCCCGCCTTTTCTTTGTTGTGAAAAAGGGATTGAATATGTCTGCTTTAATCTCAGGAGGGATCCCTTCGCCGTCATCGCTTACGGTCAGGACAATTTGCTTTTTTTCTTCATGTGAACACGTGATATCTATCCTGCCGGATCCGGCAGAAATAGCATCGGCGGCATTGGACATCAGGTTGGCCAGTATATGTTCCACAGCCTCGGCATTTACAACAACATCATGGGGGCCCGTAAACCTATAGTATACGTAAATACTTCTTTTATCCAGCCAATTTCTTTGCAGATCTATGATATTGCTTATGTGAACATACAAATTGCTCAGGGTCTTTTTGTTTGAGGTCATTCGGGAAAACTGCAATAAATTTTCTATTATCGTAACTGATTTGTCCACCGATTTTTCTATGACTTTTATGGCTTCATCCTGTGTCTCGGTATCCTCCTTATCGATTTCTTTCAGCACGTAACAGTAATTCCGGATCAGACCGAGAGGATTTCTGATCTCATGAGCTATCCCCGCCGCCAGCTGACCCACCGCAATCATCTTATTGTCCTGAAGCATTTGCCTC
>CAYYHH010000072.1:3675-7868 GCA_964471645.1 uncultured Oscillospiraceae bacterium | reverse complement strand
AACATGATTAAGCAGCCTTTTCAAAAATATTATCAAAAAAAGGCTGCTTTCACCGGCCGGTGATATAGAAAGGCTGAAGACAATCAAATTAATTGAAATTCTGCTCATTTTAACTCATTTCGGTCATGCAGCGTGTGAATAGTAACTCTATAAGGGGCTCCCGGGGGCTTCACCAAAGCCGCTTTCTGTTGGTCATGAACAATAGTGAATTTGAAAGCAGGAATAACGGATGCACAGGGGAGCTATAGCCTGTTGGTCATGAACAATGACGATAAAATGATGGCTGACAGTAATTAATTTCCAGGTGCAAACTACAATTTGAAAGGCCGCGGAATTGTTCCGCGGCCCCTTGAGTAAATCTAAAGTTTATTTTGTTGCAGTTGTAGGTCTTTTCTTAATATTCATATCCTTGGATCCAGGGGCAGGTTTCTACTTTAATACTTCATATCCCTGGATCCCGGGGCAGGTCTCTCCTTTAATACTTCATATCCCCGGATCCCGGGGCAATTCTTTCCCTTAATACTCCATATCCTTGAGTCCCGGGCTGACAATCAGTTTGCACTGTGTCGCTTCCTGAACCTGCTCAACAGTATAGTCGGGATTTATCTCCGTCAACACTATTCCTTCCGGTGTTATTTCCATTACGCCCATTTCGGTAACAATCATATCCACAACTTTAATAGCCGTATATGGCAATGAACAAATGTCGAGAATTTTATGTTTACCTTTTTGGGTATGCTGCATGGCGATGATGACCTTTTTTGCTCCTACTACAAGATCCATTGCCCCGCCCATTCCCGGAACCATTTTGCCGGGGACTATCCAGTTGGCCAAATTGCCCATCTGATCCACCTGAAGCGCTCCCAATATAGTAGCATCAACGTGACCGCCCCTGATGATCCCGAAGGAAACCGCACTGTCGAAATACATGGCTCCCGGATTTACAGTAACGTACTGTGCTCCCGCATTTATGATATCAACATCTTCCTTGCCCGGTACGGCTGCAGGTCCCATGCCCATAATTCCGTTTTCCGACTGCAGCACTATGTGTACCCCTTCGGGAAGGAAATTAGCAACCATGGTCGGGAGACCTATGCCCAGATTGACTACGTCCCCGTCTTTCAATTCCTTCGCAACTCTCCTTGCGATGATTTCTTTTATATCTGCCACTGCTCTTCACCTCCTACGATGGAATCAACATAGATACCGGATGTTACCACATTGTTCGGATCTATTTCTCCGACTTCAACGATTTCACAAGCGCCTACGATTACATGATCTGCAGCCGAAGCCATCATGGGGTTGAAGTTTCTTGTCGTTCCGTTATAAGTTGTGTTTCCGAATTTATCCGTGACCGTTCCGCGGATGAAAGCAAAATCGGCTCTCAGGGGCAGCTCCAACAGATAATCTTTGCCTCCCACATTCAGTACTTGCTTGCCTTCTGCTACGATAGTGCCTACGCCGGTCGGAGTCAAAAATCCTCCCAATCCGGTGCCGCCGGCTCTTACTCTCTCGGCCAGCGTTCCCTGGGGAACAAGGATACACTCCAACTTGTCTTCTTCTACATCTGTGTTCATCCTTTGCGCAACCTCGGGATTCAATCCCACATGAGAGGCGATGAGGGTCTTAATCTGGCCGTTGGTCACAAGTTTTCCTATTCCTCTGCCCGGCACCCCGGCATCGTTACAAATAACCGTCAAATTTCTCACATTTCTTCTGACCAGGGCATCGATGAGTATTTCCGGCGTACCGCAAGCCATGAATCCGCCCACCATGATGCTTGCGCCATCTTGAATTACGGAAACGGCCTCATCGGCAGTCTTGATTTTATCGATCATCTTTTCACTTTCCTTTCTACATATGTTATCTATAGCATTTTACGCTTAACTATTTCGGTCAGGACGAAGGATGCCACATGCTCTGCGTAAGTGTTGGGGCCGAATCCGGCATCGTAACCCAGTTCCTGAGCAAGTTCATGGGATATCCGGGGGCCGCCGCAACAAAGAATAATCTTATCTCGTACACCCTCTGCTTCCATCAGTTCCACCAGTTCCGTAAGATTTGTAATATGAACGTCCTTTTGTGTAACGATTTGAGATACCAGAATGGCATCGGCTTTCAGCTCAATAGCTTTAGCTATCAATTCCTCATTGGGAACCTGGCTGCCAAGGTTGTGTGACTCGACGCCTTTATAGCGTTCAAGTCCAAAGTGGCCATGGAATCCCTTCATGTTAATGATTGCGTCGATACCTACGGTATGTGCGTCAGTGCCGGTGCAGGCACCTACGATCACAACATCCCGCTTGATATTTTCCTCGATGAATTTTTCGCAATCAAGCCTGTCCATTACATCCCCTTCAACTTTGGGGACTTTTATCGCTGTATAATCAACGGTATGCTGACATTTGCCATATACCACAAAATACGTGTAGCCGATCCCCAGGTCTTTGAAATATACGACGCTCGGTTCATCAAGACCCATTTTTTTGGCAAGTACCTTTGCTGCCTCGTTAGCCTCGTCTCCTGCAGGGACAGGAAGCGTAAAGGACATTTGAATCATGCCGTCGTTCATCGTGTCTCCGTAGGGTTTGACTTTCGTCAGGTCAACAGTAGTTGTTGCAGTAGTCTTTATGCTGCTCATTATTTTTCACCTCCCACCATCAATGGAATGAAGGGATTAAAGTACTGTGCATCCTTGGCGCAAACTCCGGCTAAACCTTTTCCGCCGTCCCTTGCCCGTTTTACCCCTCCGAACTTTCCTTGTTCAATAGTTGAGAACAAACCTTCTTTTTCTATATTTTTCAACAGTTTCTCAGCCTCAGAAAGAACGCTCTGTGCCCTCTTTTGAATAATACCGTCCTCCTTGAACTCAACCTCACTGCCCAGCGCCCTTGCATTATTGAAAATGTAGGAAGCATTTTCGATGGAAAGCATTCTATCCTGAAGGTGAGGCGTATGGATTGCTTCCGTAAGCATTCCCAGGAGTTGCAGAGATTGACCCGACCATACGGCAATCAAATTGAACAGCGCGTCCTGGATGTGGCCTTTAAAGATGTTGCCCGTCATAAATTTCGTAGGAGGCATATATTTCAATGGCGCCTTGGGGAATATCTCTCTTGCCATAATCGCCTGTGCCAACTCGTACAGAAAGCCGTTTTCAGTTTCCGGATCCATCTCAAATGCGTGGCCCAGTCCCATTTGTTCTTCGGGTATTTTGGCCAGAACGGCGAACTGCTCGTTGATGAGCTGGGATGCCAGCACTGTGTGGGCCTCCTCAAATGCATCTGCGGTGGTAAGGTAATTGTCCTCGCCCGAGTTGAAGATGATTCCGCAATATCCGATGATGACCCGTGAGAAATACTGATCAACCAAGGTTCTTTGCATGTTTATATCGCGGAACAAAATTCCATAAAGAGCATCGTTGAGCATGACATCCAATCTTTCCATCGCTCCCATGGCGGCAATTTCGGGCATGCACATACCCGAGCTGTAATTGCACAGTCTGATATATCTTCCTACCTCTTCTCCTACCTCATCCAAAGCATCTCTCATCAGGCGAAAGTTTTCCTGAGTGGCATAAGTTCCGCCGAAACCTTCTGTCGTAGCTCCATATGGGACGTAGTCAAGAAGGCTTTGGGCTGTAGTCCTTATTACTGCAATAATATCGGCACCTTGTCTGGCTGCCGCCTTGGCTTGAACGATATCCTCGTAGATATTGCCTGTTGCTACTATTACATACAGGTAAGGTTGCTTACCTTCGCCTATAGTGGCAAGATAATTTTCCCTTTTTTCTTTTTGCGTCTTTATTCCCTCAAGTATGCTTTTAGCAATCGGGAGCAATTTTTCCTCGGCTTCTTCGGAAGAGGCTAAAGGCAGCTTCATGAGATCAATCTCACCGGCAGCAACCTTTTCGGCGATTTCTTGAGGCGAAAGCCCCGTCTGAACCATGGCGTTACCGATCCAATATGCAGCACCTCTGGGAAGTCCCCCATTGTCCTTGATAGCATCTACGACCACATTGGGAAGGGGCGTTTCTACTTCGTCCACACCATCGATTCCCAGAAGACGAACTATAGTCCTCTCTGTACTCACTGTGGTATGCCTGTCTATGAACTTCTGCATATCGGCCGCTATAGCGGCAGCAGACGATCTGGCACTATCGATGACTTTGGGATCTAAATTTAGCTTACTTT
>CAYYHH010000072.1:0-3665 GCA_964471645.1 uncultured Oscillospiraceae bacterium | reverse complement strand
AAATTTTCTGGCTTCTTCTATTATGGCCCGGTCCAGGCCGAGCATCTGAGCAATATTTAATGCATCCTTTGGTATTTCTTCATTTCCGGCAACCTCATATAAACGGTAGTCCATATATTTGCCTATGATTTCTATCCGTTCCCGGCGGTTGGCATAGCGGATCTCCCTTGAAAGTTTTTCAAAATTCACGTCCGCAAGACCTCTGACTTGGAGATTCCTTGTTTTATCACCCATTGAAACGTTGTCAAAATGTGTGGTAATGAGACTGATATACGGCTTGTCGCTTAAATAGTCCACCAGGCTCCTTGTCAGTGCCAACCCCTCTATTGGGTTGGTTCCGCTGGCAATTTCGTCGATAAGAAGCAGGGAGCGATCCTTGCTTCGATCCAATATTTCCTTAAGCTCTTCCATCTCGCTGCCGAAGCTTGATAAGCCTCTTTGTAAGTTCTGGCTGTCTCCCACCAAAATGTGAACATAACCGGACAATCCGATCTTTGCGCTGTCGGCAGGTACAAAAAAACCATTTTGAGCGAGGAGGGCACACTGGCCCACCATCTTCAAGGTGATAGTCTTCCCCCCCATATTGGCGCCGGTCACGCAGGTGACACCGTTTCGCAAGCTGATAGATACCGGGCAATAGCTTTTTCCCTTTTTCTTAAGAACATCCTCAACCATCAGCTGGCGTCCGCCATGAACCTCAATAATGTGACCCTCGATTATTTCAGGTTTTACACAATTGTGCTGTTCCGAAAAAAATGCCTTGGCCAAGTTAAAATCCAGCTCACCGACGGTTTCGCAATTGCCATGCAGTCTTTCCTTGTATTCTCCTATTTTCAGCGACAGCTTTTCCATGATGATCAGTTCTTCATCCTCTATAGCCTCGTTGAGATCCTCCATCTGCCGTCTTAATCGATCACCGCGAGCATCGGGCCTCAATGTATAGACTGCCGTCATATAGTCCTCTTCAGACAATACCAATTCGGGTATGGCCGCGGCTTTTGACATCAGTTCCTTGTCAGACTTAGCAACCATGTACTCGAACTTAGGCGTCATGTGGATTCCGTGATCCGATTCTATTCGATGCTTTTGCTCTTTCCCGGCCTTTCTGATTTCTATTTCAACTTTTCGTTTTTCTTTTCTCAGATTCGTCAGTTTTTCAGAAAAAGCATCATAAAGATAAAAGGTATTTATCCTTTCTTTGTCGGGGTCCAATATGTCCAAAAGATCGGACAAATCGATCAGCTTAAAAGCTTCCGGGACAGCAACCGCCTTCTCCGATGATTTCAGCAACTCATCAATTTTTTCCATCTGCAGCAAAAGAGTCTTGATCTCGTAAAGTTCAACAACGGACAAAACATTGCGATCGCTGCGATCTATGGTGAAGGAGTTATCTTTAACCTCGTGTAGAATCTCACGTATCAGATCTATAGTCTCTGTTTGCTCTCTGAGAAGCGTTACGGTCTTTTCCAAACGCCCCAGGTCTTCCCTGAGTTCTTCCTCTTGGCCCGGCTCATAAGGCTCAACGGCCTTTGCCCTTTTTTTCCCGTAAGGAGTGCAAATGCAGAGATTGTTGACTACATGGTCATAGCCGGTTTCGCTTTTTGTCTTCTGATTGCAGAGTCGCATCTTCTCTCCTTTCAACAAATTGAATCAAAGGGCTGTTCCGTATCGGACATCGATCACAGGAATGTCTCCGACAGCATCTTTTACCGAAGCAAGCAGTTGATTATGATCAAACGAATAACCGGACGGGGCATAAGGGTTCACCGTCACGGCGGCAACTTCAATGTTTTCGAGCACGCATACCCGCATACCACGCTTGCACAACTGCTGCCAACGGGTTGCGCCTATAAAAATCTTAGTAGGGTCTTTCAGGACGAAGGTCATGTTTTTTAACTTTGAGGGATGTATCTCCCCTATCACACCTTGGGTAAAAGCACCCGGAATATACACCCATTCCGTCTCGTCATCAATAGCCTCATCCAAAAATCTGCCCGCTGTCAATCCTGTCACAAGATCCAGACTTTCCGATTTGTTTTTCCCTATCAGTTGGATCTTTTCTTCAACAGTGCAGGTTATCTCCGCTTCAGTATTCAGTATCTTTTCGAGAACCGCCGCATCGGTAAGTACGGGCAACCGATAAAGAGATACGACATGAAGGGTTTCCTCCACAGTCTTTTTTAGACTTCTTGAAATAACGGCGCCTGTTGCTAAAATAATGGCATCCGATGTGGACGGAGCAGCAATGGATTTTCTGTCTACCGCGCCATCGATCAATACCAACTGCGCCCCCAATTCCAGCATTTCCACGCACATCTTCTTATGGTCCGCCGTATTCACCGGGCCGGCAATCTGCACATAACCGCTTTCGGCTACCCTGCAAAGCATAAGCTGTCCCAGGGCGGTCGAATATTCAGTCATCCGGAGTATTTCAAGACCTGCATCTGATAATTCGTAGAGTTGTACCGGCACCGATACTATGGTGCCGGTCTCTAAATACACTTTAGGTTTGTCCGTTCCTGTGACCAGATCGGTGTTTTCCCCATCCCTTCCGGTGGAAGTAACACCTATGGTCATGCCTTCATCCATGGCCTCATCGATAAGGTAGTTGAGGGCAGTGGTCTTTCCTGCATTTTTTGCCATCCCCACAATAGCTATCCTTTTATGTTTTTCCGCGAGAAGGCTCAGGATTCCCATTCTTACTCCTTATTCATTGCGCAAGTGACGTTGCAGATTCTGTGGTTCAAGTGACATTCTCTCACCTTCGAGCAGACCTGCCACACCTTCGTATTTGTATTCTTTCTTGCCCGTGCAGTAGTCGCAGGTGCAAGCCAGAGGTGTCAAATCATCCGGCTCCGTATAGGTTGTTATTACGCCTTCGTAGTTCCTCAATACGACCTTGTTGGGAGACTGGGAAATCATATATTGCGGCATTACAGGAATCTTTCCTCCGCCGCCCGGTGCGTCCACAACAAAGGTGGGAACCGCATATCCCGAGGTGTGTCCCCTGAGCCCTTCGATTATTTCTATTCCCTTTGCCACAGGAGTTCTGAAATGTTCGATGCCCATGGAAAGATCGCACTGATAGATATAGTAAGGCCTTACCCTGTTTTTGACCAGGTTGTGAACCAAATCTCTCATTATATGGGGGCAATCGTTGACGCCTCTCAGCAATACCGACTGGTTTCCGAGAGGAATACCTGCGTCAGCCATCTTGCGACAGGCTTCGACTGCTTCGGGCGTGATTTCCTTTGAGTGGTTATAGTGTGTATTCAACCAAATCGGGTGATATTTCTTAAGCATGTTTACCAGATTGTCTGTTATCCTCATCGGCATAACGACAGGTGTTCTGGATCCCAATCTGACGATCTCAACGTGGGGAATCTTTCTCAGTTCGCTTACGATATATTCCAAAACATCGTCATCTACCAGCAGACAGTCTCCGCCGGACAGCAAAACGTCTCTGACCTGAGGTGTTTTCCTGATATATTCAATGCACTTATTGATGTCGTCCAGGCTTCTTGCCGCATCGTGCTCACCGGCCAATCTTCTTCTGGTGCAATGCCTGCAGTACATAGAGCACTGGTCGGTTATCAGAAACAGCACTCTGTCCGGGTATCTGTGGGTGAGTCCCGGCGCAGGAGAGTCTTCGTCCTCATGCAGAG
>CAYYHH010000071.1:0-7967 GCA_964471645.1 uncultured Oscillospiraceae bacterium | reverse complement strand
GGAATCATATAACACAAAAGATGTATGTAGTTGCAGGCCCTATAATCACATAACCACATTAAAATCGCGTAACATGAAAAGATTGTATTTGGATAAGCTAAAGGTATTCGTTGTTAGGAGGATTGCTATGAGCGAATTAATAAACAATCGTGAGTATCGTCAAAAAGTGCTTAAAGAACTCATTATGGAACTGCACGAAGGCAAGAGTGTAGAGGAAGTAAAGGCCCGGTTCGCCACTCTGATAGATGGCGTAGCGCCGGCGGAAATTTCCGAAATGGAACAGGCCCTGATAAACGAAGGAATGCCGGTAGAAGAGGTGCAGCGCCTTTGTGACGTTCATGCGGCTGTATTCGAGGGCTCTATCGAGGAAATCCATAGGGCAGAAAACGAATCAGAAATACCTGGGCATCCCGTGCACACCTTTCGCAAAGAAAACAGGGCCCTTGAATCATTGATCCTGAATGGTCTGATCCCCGCAATTAAGGCGGCCGAATCGTCGGATAGCGAAGAATACAGAAAAGAACTTGGCGATATATTCAACAAGCTATCGGAAATCGACAAGCACTATTCGAGAAAAGAAAATCTTCTGTTCCCGTATATGGAGAAATACGGAATAACGGCACCTCCAAAAGTCATGTGGGGTGTAGATGATGAAATCAGGGCACAGATCAAAGAAGTTTTAGCTTTGTTAAAGGACAGCGGCGGCGATAAAGGACAGCTGCTGGAAAAAGCTAAGCAAACCGGTGTCAGAATAAACGAAATGATTTTTAAAGAAGAGAACATCCTTTTCCCAATGGTTCTGGATACCCTTTCAATAGATGAATGGGCGGAAATTGAAGAATCCAGCAATGAAATAGGCTATTGCCTGTACAGGCCCGAAACCAGGTGGTTGCCCGTCCGAGACGAGGCTGTCGGTAAAGATGCCAGGATTTCCGGTGAATCCGCCGGGGAAGGCTATGTGCATTTCGATGCCGGCCTTATGCTGCCGGAAGAAATCAACGCGATGCTCAACACACTGCCCATCGATATGACCTTTGTGGACAAAGACGGTAAGGTGAAATATTTTTCACAGGGAAAAGAAAGAATCTTTGCCAGACCAAAGACCATTATAGGAAGGGAGGTCAGCAACTGCCATCCTCCCGCCAGTGTCCATATTGTAGAAGAAATTGTTGCCGATCTTATGTCAGGCAAGAAAGATCACGAAGACTTCTGGATCAGGATGGGTGATAAATACGTATATATTCGCTACTTTGCCGTCAGAAATGCCAAGGGTGATTATTTGGGAACGGTTGAGGTGTCCCAGGACATTAAACCAATACAGGAAATATCCGGAGAAAAGAGGTTAGTTGAAGAATAAATGGTAAAGGTAATATATTTAGCCGGTGGTTGCTTTTGGGGGGTAGAAAAGTATCTCAGATCCCTGCCCGGGGTGGCGGCCACCGATGTTGGATACGCCAACGGTAAAACACAAAATCCTAGCTACGAAGATGTATGCTATAGGGATACGGGCCATGCGGAAGCTGTCCGGGTTGAATACGACCCGGATCAGATAAGCCTTTCACATATTCTGCATATGTTTTTTGATGTAATCGATCCGACTTCGCTCAACAGGCAAGGCAACGATGTAGGCAAGCAATACCGAACCGGAATCTATTATGTGGATCCGGAGGACGAAGCTGTCATCAGAAGCTCATTGGCTTTGCTTCAATCAAAGTATGAGAAACCTTTGGCCATAGAAATCAACCCACTGGAAAATTATTATCCGGCAGAGGATTATCACCAGGATTATCTTTCAAAAAATCCCGGCGGCTATTGCCATATCGGTGCTGACGCATTTGACAGGGCTGCCCGGTCTGTCGTAGATCCCTCCGAGTATATGATTCCGGAAGATAACGAGCTTAAAACCAAGCTGTCAGACCTCCAATATAAGGTTACCCGGGAAAATGCGACAGAACCTCCTTACCAAAATGAGTTTCACGATCACTATGAGCCGGGTATCTATGTAGATATAATTTCAGGCGAGCCCCTTTTTTCATCGGCCGATAAGTTTGAAGCATGCGGATGGCCAAGCTTTTCAAAATCAATTGACCCTTCCACGGTAAAATCAAAAACAGACTATTCCCATGGAATGATCCGGGACGAAGTCCGGAGCAGGATCAGCGACAGCCACCTGGGACATGTTTTTCCCGACGGACCAAAAGAATCAGGCGGTCTTCGTTACTGCATCAACAGTGCCGCCCTTCGATTTATCCCCAAGGAAGAAATGGAATCCCAAGGGTATGGTAAATACCTGCACTTAGTAAAATAATTTAAGCCCATCGATGCGGCAACAGCTTTGTGCATCGATTGCTCAACACATACCGGCAGTTAAGCATACATTGTCAATCGTCTATATACATTCTGTGCACGTAATTGCCGGTAGACGCTTTTAAAAGTGCCCCATAACCCAAGGTAAAGGAAATAGTATCTCCTACACTGTAGTCATTTTTGGATCGGGTCACATCCATTATAAGGTGGTCTGAACTTGCCCCTAAAATATCGATATCCGGATCCTCCGGAATCATGCTTTCAGGATCTGTATCCTGTTTACCTATAGCTAAAATTGCCCTTTTAATGTTTCCCCTGTCTTCATAAACTGGCCGCAATCCGAAAGCATCCATTCCCACCTCGCCTATCGGTAAAGAAGGCTTTGTTTTCAATTCGATTATCTGTGCCTCTAGCGTTACCGCATCACCACAAGTGCCGGCTATGCGCCCGCCATAGGCGGTGTCGTTGCCAAGGATAAAAGCCTCTCCCAAGCGAAGATTGTTAATTCCCTCGGGGAGGTCGCCTTTCCATATCAGGTAAAGAGAACTGGAATTTCCGCCCGAAATCATAGGAAGGTCGATTTTATACTTGCTTCGCAAATCCTCTGCGATTTCGACCAACAACGATAGGTTATCATGTTTTGGGATGATTGCACCATAACAGGTCAGGTTCACCCCAAGGCCTGTCAGTTGAATATTTGGCAGTCTGAGGGCTTCTTCCACTGCAGCTTTGATCAGATCTTTGTCTTGATAAAAGATACCTTCCCTCAGGTCTCCCAGATCTATCATCAACACAACTTTATGGATTTTATCCTGCTTAACAGCTTCGGCGCTGAGCAGCCTGAGGGTCGGTATCTCAGAATTAAAGCTGATATCGGCATGCTTAACCACTTCTTCTACTTCGTCTTTTTGAGGCAATCTGAGCAATACTGATTCTTTGGGTGATTTCCCGTAGCCGCTTATGTTTTTTATACGAGAGTCGGCCAGATAGTCTACCTGCGGATGTGCGGCTATCAACTCAACAATTCTTTGATCGGCGCAGAAGGATTTTGTCACGATCATAAGCGTGCAATCAGCGCCCTTGACTATGCTTCCGACGGCATTCAAGTTTTGCTTTATCTTATTAAGATTAAAAACCAACCTTGGATACATAGATACACGACCTCCCTCCCGGTATAACATCACCACATTCTATCGGCTTAGGCGAATCCCCCTTTAAACGAAACCCGATTTATATGAGATTTGGCTTCACGAGGACGCCTGATTAAACATAGCCGGGTCCATGCATGACCCGGCTAAAGCTTACATCAATTTGAAATCCAAACTTTTTTCCATAAAATAAATAGCTGCATCTTTATAACGCATGGAAAGCACCCCCAGCGATGCCAGGATGTAGTCATTGTCAATGAGGATTTCAGCTTCGCTGTTGGGGAAAAGCAATAATCCGGTTTCATTATGGGAAGCGATTGATTTTAAGATGTCATTTCTGTCGGGAAGACGTGTCAAAGCCCCGCCGGTACCGATAATGTACTTGATCTTTGAAAGATCTTTACCTTCGGCCAAAGTGGATCTTCCCGAAGGGCCATAAACATAGCGGATCCTGCCGGCATGCCTTTCAGTGGCTTTAATGACTGCTTCCTTTGTAAGGCGTTCCACAAATCTGATCTCATCTGCTGTTTGTGGTACAAACTTGTAGTCCTCCATTAATTTGCCCACATCCAGATTCAATTCCTTCTCTAAGCTGTCGCGGCCGATACTTTCCACTAAATTTTTGACGTTGATATAAACCCCCAAGTCGCCTTCGACAGTACGCTTGGCCCTGGGTTCAGGATTTACCAAAATTCTTGAAATTTCTTCTGAACCGTCTGTAATCGAGTGCAGGTCCGTGGTAGCTCCACCCACATCTAAGACCATTAAATCTCCCAGCAGTCCGGCCAGGAGCTTTGCGCTTTCCATTACCGCACCGGGAGTGGGAATTATATGACCGCTTACTATATCGCGAATATGTTCCATTCCCGGCGCCTGAATTATATGATCTTCGAAAGCATTCTGTATGATTTTCCTTGCCGGTTCAACGTTTAGCTCATCTATCTTCGGATAAACGTTTTCGACAATGTAGAGGGAAGCCGGGGCATCTTCAAATATCAGCCTCATTTCGTCGTGGTTTTCAACATTTCCGGCGTAAATTACGGGAATGGAAAGGCCGAGGGACCTTATCATCTCCGCATTGTATATGGCTGTGTCCCTTTCACCGTAGTCTACGCCGCCGGCAATCATGATCAGATTGGGTCTGATTTCCTTAATTTTTTGCAGATCCGTCCTGCGCAGGCGGCCCGCGGTCACCGAGTGGATTATGGCCCCTGCGCCCAAGGCAGCCTCTTTAGCTGCCTTGGCGGTCATGTCGTAGACAAGACCGTGGACGGTCATCTTAAGACCCCCCGCCGCACTGGAAGTGGCAAGCATTTCACCATATTCTACAGAATCTATGCCTTTATTTGCACACAGGTCATCAATCGCTTCCGTAAGTCCGATCCGCACATCGCCCCCCAGCACCGATGTGGGAGCCTGGCCCTGCCCGAAGAACACGGGAGCATCAGTGCCGATATTATTGAAAGCGTTCACTAGGGTCGTAGTTGAACCGATCTCCGCCACAAGTACGTCAATTTTCATAATCATTCCTTCTAATCTCGCATCTTTCTCCTTTTTTCAATGAGGAAAGTCGCCACATCGATCCCGTGGCTGTTCCTGCCAAATCCGGCATCGACTCCGGTCTTAACTGCATTCTCCGGGATGACCTGGGTTCCTCCCGCTGCGATCATTATCTTGTCGCGTATACCCTTTTCTATAGCCAGCTCATGGATCCTTTTCATGTTTTTATAGTGGATCTCATCGTGGCTTATAATAGTTGATGCCAATATCGCATCTGCCTTGAGCTCTACCGCAGCGTCTACCAGTTTTTCCACAGGGACCGAGGTTCCCAAGTAATGGACTTCAATTCCAAATCTCTCGATACCGCCGTGCTTGATATCGATTATTTCACGGAGCCCGACAGAGTGTTCGTCCTCGCCAACGGTACCACACACTACTTTGAGGGGATGCTTTTCAACTTCCTCTCGAATTTCCTCGTCCGAAAGCACGTGGGGCTCCGGAGGAATGACCAGTTCGTCCAAGTCCACATCGAAGGGCAGCTTTCCCTTCAGTTCAATGCGCGTTCCTTCAGCTTCTTTGCAAACTCCAGAGCCGCAACCTCCGCGACTCTTCTCCCGGCCGGTATAAACATATTCACCATAACTGTTCCGTCAGCAGCCCATTCCATTTCCGGTTTAAGAAGGTTCGTATTCCGATATTTTTTAGTTTCCTCAAGGCGCACATTGACATTGTCCACTTCGTCCAATTCGTCAATGTAAACGATCTTATCAGGATCCTCGAAAGTGCATCCTCCTATCAGACGGGCAGGATCGTCGTCGGCCGCGGAATCGTATTGCCCAACGTTATTGTATCCAAAGTGTGCCGTAACCGGTGCAAAGTAATCATCGTCTCTCTCATAGACAGAGTTATTGCCCACACCGGCATCAGCTTTCCGAACGATCCCATCGCCGTTTCTTTCGGGATAATTCCCGGAATCTACGAAGAATCCCTCTTCAACTGCCTTGAAATAACCGCCGGTCTCCAGAATTTCCTCCATGAAAAGGCAGGCCCTTTCCTTTATTTCCCTGGCCATCTCCGGAAGCGGGCCGTTTTCTTTCAGCTCTATCATATCCATGAGGCCGTCAAGACCGATCAGGGTCTGCTTTGCGGTATCGCAAGCCTCAATATTGTAAATGTGCCAAGGAACATTTCTTCCTTCATCAGGGGTTATGGTAGACTGAATATCTGCTCTGGTCAGCTTGGAAACAAGCATATTCAATACATGGGTGACCGTTGCCTCCCTGGCAGAAGCCTCCATATACTTGGTATTCATCTGAGCCCTCATGCGATATTTATCGCAAAGATCCCGCAGGGCTACCGCATAGGGAAGATCCATGAACACGCAAGGCGCGGGCGGTGCTGTGGGCGGCACTGTTGACAGACAAATATTTGACGGCTCGATTCCGGCCTTTTCCGAAAACAAGCTGTTTATTGCGTGCTGAACTATCAGCTCAGGCATTACTTTCCAAGCTTCTCTTGCGGTGGCATTTGCGTTATGTGCTCCGTCAATCTGTGCAATATCGGCCCAGGCAAGTATTTTTTTTGATTCGCAGGCATCGACAAAGGAACGGACCATATTTATGTTTCTGTACAGAACATTGTACTGAGGATCCTGGTGGGCACCGTTTATTCCTTCCTCCGCAAACATGACGGCCACTTCGGGGCCGGCAACTCCTGACACATAGGAGTGGTAGTTAATCGGTCTGCCCACTTCTTCCTCAATCATATCCAGTGCTTTTCGCTGTGCCCTGACCTGCTTTCGGGTAATCGGGACTCCGCCTACGCCCTGGGGCGTTCCTTCAATGAGCCCGTCCATATGTGACTGCCCGGCGGTACGAATGACCATAATGTGATCGGCCCCGTGCCAGGCGGCCATTCTCATCCTTCTTATGTCATCTTCAAAGCGCCCCGAAGCAATCTCGGTGGTAATGACTGGTTGAGGCTGTGGATCTATCCAGTCAAAGTATTTCGATGATGGTAACCCAACCCCATTTTCCATGGGGGTAGTGGCGTCACGGTAGGTAAACGGGCCCATTTTAAGCCCGGGCTCGACTGTTCTCCAGGTCCATCCTCTCCTTTTAGGTCTGTATTTATCTAGATCCTTTAAAATATATTCCACATCCAGCTTCTCGTTATGATTTAATTTGAGTTCCTCTCTATTCACGTCGTTCACCCCCTTAACCGCGGAATAAGGCTGCGGCTTCGTCCCAGCCTTTACCATCGGCCAGCATTTGTCCGGCCTCTTTGACAGAGATCTCTTTCATTTTGGCCAGCTTATAAACCACGTGACCGGCACCTTTACCTATCAGACCCCTATCAATACAGCCCTCTACTATTGGCTTGGCATCAAGGGAAGAAATACCCATGCGCAGCAACACGGACCTTTCTATAGAAGGGCTGGTGTTTTTTCTCCCCAATTCAAGTAATGGGTCCACCACCCGTTCCGTCAATTGCCAAAATCGTTCATATAATTCTTCATCGGTAAGGTCGGCTAAATGTTTGCGCCTTTCGTGAAAATCGTCAGCTCTTTTCATTGCTTTTCCTCCTTTCGGATCTTGTGTATATTCAAATTCTTATTTATGCTTTCCGAATCTGCATTCTGCCTATTTCATAAGTTCATTGGAAATTATAGATTTGCTATAGTCGCCTTGACAAAATCTACATTTGAATTGGTGTCTTCGGCTAAGAACGCTATATCCTCTTCCGTCGGATCTACCTTATATGTGTTTACCGCCGTCCTTATCAAAGACCTTCTCATGTGATCAAGATCCTGATCAGTGGTCCTGATGAGCGAGGGATGTGAGGGCAGGATTATATTTTTTCCCGGCACCTGGTCTTTTGGATCGCCGAAATATACCTCAATTCCGTTACTTCTGGCAAAGGTCAACTGTGGCTGCACATGCTTGCCCGCCCCCGTGTATTCCGTTTCCTGCACAACTATCATCTGATCCTCCGGCATTTCCTGGGCAAGTG
>CAYYHH010000070.1:0-8008 GCA_964471645.1 uncultured Oscillospiraceae bacterium | reverse complement strand
ATATTATATTATAATACCATAAGAATACTGCAGGAGGTAATGCATATGGATAAAAAATTAATAAGAATCGGTCTCATGGGCTTTGGTAATATCGGTACCGGTACGTACGCCACATTGGAGATGAATCGAAAGCTCATTGAAGAGGAGACAGGTATCGATTTTGAGATAACAAAAATTCTTGAAAAAGATGTGGACAGGCAGAGGGATATTGTAGTGTCAAAAGATAAGTTCACTCAAAATCCCGATGATTTGTTTTTAAATCCGGAGATTGATATTGTAATAGAGCTGCTGGGCGGCATCCAGCCGGCAACGGATTTCATGCTGAGAGCCATGAACAACGGAAAGCACGTTGTCACTGCAAACAAGGCCGCGGTTGCCGCAAACTACGATGCGCTCAGGGACGCGGCCGAAAAAAACAAGGTGATGTTTCGCTATGAAGCAAGCGTCGGCGGAGGCATACCGATACTCAATTCTCTGACTGCTTCACTAAGAGCCAACTCTTTTATCGAGGTCCTGGGGATCCTCAACGGCACGACAAACTATATTTTGTCACAAATGACGGATTTCGGGCTCGAGTATGAAGACGTTCTGAAGGTTGCACAGGAGAAAGGATTTGCAGAAGCCGATCCGACTGCTGATGTAGAGGGCATTGATGTGGCCAATAAACTTTCTATCCTGATTTCTTTAGTCTTTGGAAGAAGAGTCCCCCCCACAGCTATTCCCACGGAGGGTATAACAAAGATTTCAAAAGATGATATTAAGCGGGCCGCCAAATCCGGCAATAAAATCAAACTTATAGCTACCGCCAAAAAAGAAAACGGCAACCTTACTTACAGCGTGAGACCGACCCTGATACCTCTTTCTCACCCGTTGGCAGGTGTGAATAACGAGTTCAACGCTATCTTTGTAAAAGGAAACGCCGTAGACGAGCTGATGTTTTACGGGAAAGGGGCAGGTCCCTTGCCTACCGGAAGTGCTGTAATGGGTGATGTTATAGAAATTGGTACCGCAATCGTCAAGGATGCGGCTTACGATATTAAAGTAGCGGGAGGTCGGAGGGAATGAGCCTGTATGAGCAATGGAAAGAGCAGCTTGAAAATCAAACCGATGAGACCTTTGACGCTTTTTGGGACGAGTACAGCTCCGGAGAAACAAAGATATATTCTTCAATCCTCGAAGCCGGCAGCCCGGTTATCCAAGGCAATATAAGCGAGCTGGCCGAAAAATTCGGTGTTGATCCGGTGATTTTTATGGGTTTTTTAGACGGCATCAACACCAGCTTAAACACATCCTTAGAACTTGAAACGCTTTCCGGTGCTGACGCAATTGCACTTGACATTGATTTTGATAAATTATATTTCAACATGCACAAAGCCGGGGCCGGCTATCTGTACGACCTGGAACAGTGGGACGGCGTTTTATCCGGAGACAGACGAAGTGACATCGTAAAGGAATATAAAAGATCCAAAATCGTGATAAAAGACAAGACGCCCGGACGCAATGATCCATGCCCTTGCGGCAGCGGTAAGAAATATAAAAAGTGCTGCGGTGCGTAATGTCGGACATATACCGAAGCCGCGATCCTAAAAAGTACAGACAGGATCGCGGTTATGTGCTCTCAGTTTTAAATTTTACGTATTACCGGCTTTACAATCAGCTGTGCTGTGCACTAGTCCTGCCCCATGGCTGCGATAGCCTCTATTTCGATTCCGGCACCTTTCGGCAAATCTTTAACGGCAAAGCAGGATCTGGCCGGATAATTACCTGTGAAAAAGCTTTCATACACTTGGTTTACAACGGCAAAATCCGCAATATCCGCAAGCAGAATAGTAACTTTTAATACATCTTCCATGGTCCCCCCGGCTTCTTCGATGATCGCCTTGACATTTTTCATGGATTGTTCCGCTTGTGATGCAATATCCCCTGTGTTGAGTTCTCCTGTCATCGGGTCAATCGGCAGCTGCCCCGATGTAAATACCAGTCCCATAAATTCCGCTCCTTGTGAATATGCGCCTACTGCCTTGGGCGCTTTTTCTGTGCTGATGATCCTTTTCATGTGTTTACCCTCCTTTTTAAGTCTTGCTAAATTCTTGTTTTATAAATCGGTTAATACTGATCCTTGGTTCCCTCCTCGCTCAGAACATCAATTATCCTGCGAACGATCGAAATGTCCGGTTGACCCGGCGCCGATGCGGCCTCTCCTTTGGCAAATGTAAATGACGATCCGAAAAAGCCGCCTGCTATTCTGGTCAGAACTCCTTTATTTCCCATCCCTATGACCGCAAAAGGTCTTTCGGCATACTTGTCCCGCATTTCCAGAGATACTTCAAAAATAGACAACACATCCGTCTCCGATTCCGCCATTACGGCAAGCTTTAATATGTCGGCAGGATATCCCTGCATCGTTAATAAAGTGGCTAAAAGCTCATCTTTAGTAGGTGTTCCTTTAAAATAGTGTGCAGATAAAAGTATGTACACATTATTGTGGTGTGCCAAAGCTGATAATCCGGTTATTGTTTGTTGATTTTTGCAGAGCTCCACATCTATAATATCTGCAAGGCCGGATGTTGCCACAGCCTCATTGATTTGTGCATACTCCTCCTCCGAAAAAACTCCTGCGCCGCCTTCTTCAACACTTCTCAATGTGAATATCAACGGTTTATCCCCAAGTATATCCCTGATTCCCGCCAATCCCGCTAGAATGGCCCCATGATCCAAAGTCTTAAAATGATCGGCTCTCCACTCGTACATGTCTGCATCCAACCCGATTGCATGCACTGTTGATTCTGTCAACTGGCCCATGCTCTCTCCCATTATAGGTACGCAGATTTTAGGCGGGCCTTTACCCAGCTCTATATTCCCTACCCTAAGCGTTTTCATCGTTTCCATCCTTTTGAGCTGTTCCGCCTTGCATATCTTTTTTATTGCTGTTTCCGATTGATTTCTGATTAAGGGCAAGGCCATTTTTTTTACATACAGAACTTATACCGCATTTATCGCATGCGGGGTTTCTGGCACTGCAAACCCTCCGCCCATGCCAGATAAGAGCATGATGCATCATGACCCAGCTCGCCTTCGGAATTGCTTTCATAAGTGCCAGCTCCGTCTTAAGTACGTCTTTTTCCGATGTTATGCCAATTCGATTTGACAATCGAAACACATGGGTGTCCACGGCAATCCGAGGTTCGCCGAAGCCTACGGAAAGCACAACATTCGCTGTTTTGCGCCCAACTCCGGGAAGCTTTATCAATTCATCGTAGTCATCCGGAACCTTACCACTATATTCCTCCGTCAACATTTTGGAAAGGGCAATTACATTTTTTGACTTTGTGCGGTACATGCCTATGGATTTTAAAATTTGTTCCAGATCCGTTTGCATTGCCTTCGCCATCGTTGCCGCATCCGGGTACTTTCCAAACAATAACGGGCTGATTTTATTTACGCTTTTATCTGTGGTTTGGGCTGAGAGAACCACCGTGACCAACAGTTGGAATTTATCCTCAAATATTAACTCGCAACCCGCCTCCGGGTATAGGGTTTCCATTATGCTTATTATTTCTTGAATCTCGATTTTTTTTAATTTGGGCATCGTCTGCTGTTTCCTCTCCTGCAAGGTCTGTTAAATTCGTAATAACTATCTCCTTTTCCGCTATTATACAAAACTGTCGTGATCTATACAATACAGATGGTCAAAACAGATGATCAAAATTCGGATACTATTTTATTATGTATGCCCGCAAAAGCGCTGATCGGCGCCCGGGCAACCTTTTAAATTGATTTTATATTTAAAGGTTGCTCCAAACTAGTCCAGGCAACCTTTCTGATAATGAATCTAAAAAAATCGCAATCGGACATGCTTAAAAGCCTGTACAAGTCCGGACTAAATTAAATTTGACTTGGACTTGCTTAAAAAGTAATATAATAGTAGTGATTTATTGGCTAAAACCCCATGACCCTTTGAATGACGAAGCTATAGATCCCAATAGCATATTACCGGGAGGACACCGAAGTGAAAAAAAGACCTAAAGCGTTAAAGATCATGATAATAATTCTGATCATAGCCCTAGTTGCCTCAATAGGCATTTACCGGATTGCTCAATCCCTCAGGCCTCCGATCGTGGCCGAAAAGCCGCCGGTCAACGTAGAGACAGCAACAGTTGAAAAAGGCGATATATATGCCACCTCCCCGCTTACCGGCCGCATCGATCCCGTTGATTCGGCTGTGGTTGTTCCCTTGGCTGCGGGGGAAGTGACCAAGGTTGCCGTAAGCCTCGGAGATTATGTTAAGAAAGGCGATCTGCTTTTTAAGCTGGACAGTACACAAATGACAATTACATATAATTCCGCGAAGCTGGCTTATGACAATATAAAAGAAGATTACGATCGAATGGGCCTTCTATATCGGGAAGGCGCGGTTTCTCTTCAACAGTATCAAGGTATCGAGACTCAATACAACGTGGCAAAACAAAACCTTAACGCAGCGGCCGATGCCCTGAGCTATAGCACTGTTACATCTCCTATAAACGGCTATGTCACCTCTGTGGATGTTTCGGTCGGGGGAATTGCATCACAGGCAGTCCCCGCAGTCACTGTTGCAGATGTCAGCAAGCTGCAAATAAATACCGGAATTTCCGAATATCTGATCAACAAAGTTGCGCTTGAAGACAAGGTAGATATCTATATAAAAACCCTGTCAAAAGCTTCTTATCCCGGAACGATATCCGCCATCTCCCCGGCCCCCGCCCTGGGTACGCTGACCTATCCTGTCACAATTTCGGTCGACGATAGTTCCGGCGCCATCAAGGCAGGGATGTTTGCAGAAATTCAGATAGTTTCCGATATGAAAAAGGATGTCATATGCATTCCGTCCGATGCGATTTTCATAAAATCAGGCGAATCCAGGGTAGTCGTACTCAACGGTGACATTCCCGCAATTACAGTTGTAGAACCCGGGTTGGACAATGGGACTATAGTGGAAATTATTTCCGGTCTCAATGTCGGCGACACGATAGCAATAACGGGACAGCAATATGTAGTTGACGGCGAACCTGTCAACATAATCCAATAACAGGAGGAACCTATGGACGTTTCCAAAATCTCGATAGATCGCCCCGTGACCACCGCAATGATGGTGCTGGTCATTATTCTTGTCGGAGCAGTTGCTCTGATAGGCATACCCATGGATCTGTTACCGGACATAGAATTTCCGGTAGCTATTGTTTATGTCCAATATCCCGATGCCGGCCCCGAAGAGGTCGAAACCATGGTGACGAAGCCCCTGGAGCAGGCGCTTGCTTCCGTGGAAAATCTGGATAATATAATGTCGATGACTATGGAAGGTACTTCTATTGTTTTGGTGCAGTTTGCAATGAAAACCGACATGGACTTCGCCACCCTGGACATGCGTGAAAAAGTTGCCATGGTTGAAGGCTTCCTCCCATCGGGTGCTATGGATCCCATGGTAATAAAAATGAGCATGGACTTCACCCCCGTGGTCCAGGTTTATGTTTCGGCGGATAAACCTCTGTCGGAATTGAACCGCGAAATAGATAACAACATACTGTCCTACCTGGAACGCTCCGAAGGTGTGGCTTCTGTAGACAGTTTCGGCGGGGTTACCGAGGAGATTGCAATCGAATTCGATCAGGAAAGACTGTCGGGATATGGTCTGAGCCTTTCGGCAATCAGCCAGATCTTAGCCGCCGAAAACATCAATATGCCCAGCGGTGAGATATCCAAGGGATCTACCAAAGTTATCGTAAGAACGTTGGGAGAGTTTGAATCAGTAAATGATATCCGGGAGCTTCCGATCACCATTATGGACCGAAGTATAATACATTTGTCAGACGTTGCGGCGATAAAGCAGGGCTATAAGGAGCAAACATCCATCAGCAGGCTTGACGGGATTTCTTCAATCGGGCTTTCAGTCTCAAAGCAGTCAACAGCCAATACCATAGAGGTGTCCAACGGCATTCAAAAAACCCTGACTAAGTTACGCAATGACTTTCCCGATTTGACCTTTACTATCGGCATGGATCAATCCGATTATATCAAGAGCTCGATCTATTCGGTAGGTAAGTCGGCACTATTGGGTGCTGCGCTGGCCATTTTGGTTATCTTTTTGTTCCTGCGTAATATCAGCGCTACGATGATCATAGCAATATCTATCCCCACCTCATTTTTTGCCACCTTTGCCCTGATGAATCTGACAGGGATGACGCTGAATCTGATCACCCTCACCGCCCTCACTCTGGCGGTGGGAATGCTGGTTGACAACTCAATCGTAGCTTTGGAGAATATATTCCGTGTCAGTCAACACGAGGAAGTGGCTTCATCGAAGGAGGCGGCATTGATAGGCAGCAGGCAAATAGTTCTTGCAATATCGGCATCTACCCTCACAAGCGTGGTGGTTTATTTGCCTATAGCCCTGAGTGACGGTATCGCTTCGCTGTTGTTCGCTGATTTTTGCTGGACATTTATTATTTCGCTTTTGGTGTCATTGGCAGTAGCTGTTACAGTTGTTCCTATGCTTAGTTCCAAGATCCTTGACCGCAAGGCATCCATGGACTATCTGCGGATCGGTAAACATCATTATAACTATCGCCTGGTGCCCTATTTTACGAAGTTGCTCAATTGGCTTACAAATTATTACGCCGGGGTCATACGCAGCGCCCTCAGGCATCGCAAAAAAACTATTGTCATCTGTTTGATAGTTTTTGTGTTATCCGGCATTCTCGTCGGGATCGTAGGCATGGAATTTATGCCTGCTTCAGATGAGGGATCGTTTTCTGTCAGCGTCAACACCCCCTACGGTACCTCTCTGGAAGAAAAAGACAGGATCATCACACAAATCGAAAAATATGTTTTAACGATACCCGAGCTGGATCTTTGCAGCGTAGATATAGGTCTCACTTCCGCATTCTTAGGCGCGCAATCGTCTACTGTTAACGTTTTGCTTATTCCAAAACAAAAAAGAGACAGGTCTGTATGGGATATAATAGATGATATAAAAAGTGAATTCGCGTCCCTGCCCGGTGCCGAAATATCTATTATTGAAGCATCGTCAATCACCTCCATGATGGGAGGAAGCGATCTGGCCATAACCGTTAAAGGGAAGGAACTGGATGTACTTCGCCGCATAGGAGATGAGTTGTCCGAAAGAATCCGCACAGTTCCCGGAGTATCAGACACAAATCTCAGCATACAAGAGGGCAACCCCGAAGTCAGGGTAAAATTAGACAGAAACACGGCAGCCTTCTATGGAATAACCGCTTATCAATTGGCCGGTGCTTTATCGGGTTCGCTTTCCGGTACTACATCGACAAACTTAAAATTCGATGGGAAGGAAATTGAAGTCAACCTTTCCTTGTCCGATGCTTATGGGGCCTCAATAGATAATATGCAGCAAATATTGATTCCTACCGCGATGGGCGGATCTGTTCCCGTTGGACAACTGGCTAAATTGGAATTTGGAAATGCTCCGTCCAGAATAGATCGGACCAATCAAGAAAGATATATAACGGTCAATGTTTCCGTCGGAGATAACGATTTGGCCAAGGTCTCTGCAGGAGTCTTCGAGCTTGTTGACAACTATTCATTTCCTGATGGGTATACCTATGATGACGGAGGACTTTACGAGCAGATGGTCGAGGCTTTCGGCGATTTATTCTTGGCATTGCTTGTAGCTATTTTATTGGTTTATATGGTCCTGGCCTCACAATTTGAATCCCTCACCCAGCCGTTTATCATCATGATCGCCATACCCTTTGCAGTATCCGGAACATTCCTTTCGCTGTTCCTGACCGGTAAAACCTTATCTATAACTTCATTTTTAGGGCTCATTATGCTGGTGGGAATCGTTGTGAATAACTCAATCCTGCTCATCGAGTTTATCAAGCTGGAGAAAGACAGGATGGAGCTGACGGAAGCTTTGGTAAGCGCAGGCATATTCCGATTGCGTCCTATCCTCATGACCACGGTAACGACCGTTGTAGGGATGATCCCGCTT
>CAYYHH010000069.1:0-8028 GCA_964471645.1 uncultured Oscillospiraceae bacterium | reverse complement strand
AGGTTGTAGGCTTCTTCCAAACAAGACTATCCGCAGCAAGTTTTACAAGCTCACCCGAGGGAATCGGCTCGTTGGCCCAAATTAAATCGGCAAACTTCATCTCTACTTCACCAAGTTTATAATCTATCATCTCAAAACCCTCCGATGGTTTATTGTCAATAAACCTCAATTTGAATTTATCACCGATAAACCAGGATGTCAATATGAAATATTTATTAAACCTATTCACAACTCTTTTGCAAGGATACTCCGGACGATACCCGGATTGTAACGAGCAAAGGTACTGTACTGATATAAATAGTACAGTGCCTTATTGAGTAACTAGTTAGATTTTATTATGTAGGTGAAATTAAGCACCGATAGATGGTGTGCTCCCCGTATCAGCATTCTCTGCACTCTTTCTTAACTTGATATGCTTAATTGAGGAACCTATTCCGATTCCGATAGCGGAAACAATACCGCCGGAGAGAATCATCCCGAACTCTGGGAAATTCACATTACCAACTGACACCATATTTGCTGCACTGAATGTTGCATACTCCGCAAGCATATACATTACGCCAAAAGCTATTACAGATAGCCACTTCAACTTGCCCCAATAGTTGTTTCTTCCAATCAGTATAGACATAACGAATGTTGTAACAGGAAGCAATACCCACA
This sequence comes from uncultured Oscillospiraceae bacterium, assembly GCA_964471645.1. Taxonomy (GTDB): domain Bacteria; phylum Bacillota; class Clostridia; order Peptostreptococcales; family Anaerovoracaceae; genus UBA1426. The sequence continues at coordinate 7,368 of CAYYHH010000069.1, read as the reverse complement.
AAAACATGAAGCTGTACCCCAATGCATCTGATCCACTTGTAAAAAACCAAAATACAATCAGTGAGATTGCCCATATCGTAATATAAGAAATAATCAATACAAGCTTGGCGAGCCTGCTTTTACTTTTTACCACATTTGTGCTTTCTGCGAGATAATCCAGATAGTTAGACATAGATGCGTCCTCCTTTAACAGGCAGTCAAGGCTGATAGAATATAGGTCACTCATTTTCACAACGCTAATAATATCCGGGTAAGTTTTTTCGTTCTCCCAGTTGGATATTGTCTGCCTGCTCACTCCAAGCACCTTTGCTGACTGTTCCTGCGTAAGGTTTGTGTTCTGTCTTGCATTTTGAATCCTTTTACCGATATCCATCTTTTATCACCACCTTTGATGTGATTCCATTATACACAAGGAAAGGTCTTTGTTCTATCAAATGGCTTTGCTATCTGCGATTGTGCGTGTCAAAATGCTTTTACATAAAGGCATTTTGGCCTTTTTATAAAGCGAATATAAATTTGTCCCGTAAGCGTTCAATTTTCTTGCTACCGTTTCGCAAAAGTTTTGTTCGGCATGTAGGATATGTTTTACCATATTAAAGTGGGAACTTCAACACTGAAGTTGTAAACAATAGATAGGGCAGCAACCACGAAAACTGTAATCAAACGCTCCACCCACGGTAATATGATGTTTGGAAATATATAATTTCGCTATGTCTTGAGCCGGAACAGATTCAACAGTATAATAGAATTCAATATTGATTCCACTGCAAAAAAAATAAAATGCTGTCCTAACAGAACCTTGAAAACTTCACAAATAACCATTTTAAGGAAGCCAAGGCGGGGTTTTAGCTACTTTCCCTTAATATAAGTCCTGCGGGGGCACTCTATAGCCATATACACCCCATTTCTTGCCCCATTCAGCTCAAAATGGGTACAAGGGTAGTGTATGATGGTAGTTGATGAGCTTTTGGTTTATAGCCCCCCTGCATATATTTGATAAACCGCTTGATGTTTTGCCCTGTAACCATGAAGCCACACATCATAGTGCTTTTGATTTTACCTCGCACAGGAAGTTTTTTAAGTCCTGTTCGTTTCAATGCAGAATTGCTGCCTTCAATCCCGGCGCGCAGGCTGGTGTTTTCCTTTTGATTTTCGCTTATGGTGCTTCGCTCTATGGAAGCCTTGATGGACTTTATTGGAATGCGAACCACGTTATCTTTCCTTTGGATCTTGCTATAACACCTTTCCCGTAGGGGGCACCCTGCGCAGATCTCAAGAGGGAAATGAGCAGAGGTATGGTCTTTTTTCTTGTTTAGGCCAGCTCGTGTTGGAAGATGGCCCATAGGACACCTGATTATGATGTTGGTTTTCTTATCCATTTCAAACTCGGTGATAGCCAGCCTTTTCTTTGGTTTAATACCACTCATGTTGGTAAGGTGAATGTTGATGCCATTCTCCTTTGCAATGGCGTGAACCTCCGGAGAATGGAAGCCGCCATCCACATACATGTCAGTGCACTCAGTGTTTTCACGGATGGGTTCTAACCGTTCCCTTAGGATTTCCACATCGCTGATGTTGTTTGGCTCTACAGCATAATCAGTAAGAAGTTGAAATGGGTTATCTTTGTTACAGGTTTCGCTAAGCTCAAGCACATATCCGCTCTGCCGAACATCTCCCTTTATCCTGTAGGTGGCGTCCTCATCGTAGGCAGATTGTAGTGAGCCTGAGGATATTTCCTTCTTTGATTTGGCAATTAATTTGCCGGTGTCCGCATCTGGTGTAGACTGTTCTTCAATGAAGCGTTTGACTATGCGGATTTCTTCTGCGGCACTTATTCCCGGCAGACTTGTCAGTATGTTAAGTGCTTCGCGACAAAGATTCAATAATTGTGTCAGCTTACTATCTGCCTCCCGGTTCTTTGCACGATAAAGGGTATCAGTCCTGTAAGCAGGCTCTAACACAGAAGACAAAGCTTCCGTCCGTTTGTCTGCCGGTATAGCCTTTATTGCCTTTACCAGAACATCATATGCCAAGGACATTCTACCTGCTTTTTTTATGTTGCTCATGAAGAGTGTGGTATCGGTTCGCTGCTGACCCATATCAATTCCTGCATGTGTGGCAAAGGATTCAACCAAAGACGTGAATTGGCTGAAGAGCAAGTTTTCTTCATCGGGATTTTCTAAACAGTATTGATAAACACGCTCTCGAAAGTAGTTAAGTGTCCGCTCAGCCAGGTTGAGTTCACCAAGAGTTTTTATTCCCAATGCATAGTTGACCATGTAATCAAAGTAGAAGGCATCAAGCAGTTCAAGATCGTTATACGACTTCATTGCCTTTATATATTCAAGCGAAAGAAGGATGTTAACCGGAAAGTTCGGCGCTCCCTTTTTAGCATACAAGACCGAAAACGGCCTTTCGTCAATTTTAGAGAAAACATGTTCGTAAAAGATTGGTGCCCACGATTTTTCAAGCTTTTCACGGATTCTTGGGTTCATCCATTGTGTACTGGCTAAGAGGGATTGTTGATTGTGATTATTATTTTCTCTAAACAACTGGAGTCTCCTTTATATGCAAAACATGGGGCTATTTTCTGGTATTATTGTACCACGAAATGCAGCGTAACTCCAGTGTTTTCAACAGAACTGTGAAGTTTTATAAAGTTTTCAAAGTACAAATTATGTTATTGCGCTAAGTACTTTTTGCGGTGGAATCAAGGTTGCTTCCGATTGATTTTCGCTTGAAAAATGACGTTGCTTTCTCGAAAAGCAACCTTTTAATTTTATTTTGAATAGAAAGGCTGCTTAAAATCGGCAGAGGCAACCTTTATAAGAATATATTTAAATAAAGGTTGCTTTCATGGGATTTTGCCAGAAAAAACGGCCTTTATTTTTGGAAAAGCAACCTTATTTTTTAATTTCAAACAAAAAGGTTGCTTCTGACTTGATTAGGCAGTAATTGCAAATAAATACTTTATAAAGGCTTACCGGTTTTAAAAGATTACGACTTTAAGACGTGAAGATAGTGAAAGGTAGTGAAGACAGTGAAAGGTGGTAGTGAAGACAGTGAAAGACAGTGAAGACAGTGAAGACAGTGAAAGACAGTGAAGAGACAATTAAACAAGCCCCATAGGAATTACTAAAAAATATTTCTATTATAACTTCTATGTTCTCAATTCGGTTTTCAATCTATGAATCATAATTTCAACTAATCATAGTTTCAACCGAGTCAATCGGTTATGGATTGGTGTGTAAATAGTAACGAACATTAACAAACGAATACTTACCGCCAACCATAAATTACAAAAATGTGGTATAGGGCCCTTTCTTATGTTAAAATTATAATATCAAAAAACGATAAGCGAACGATAAGCGTATGTTAAAATTATAATATCGAAAAAACGATAGGCGTATGGTTAAATTATAATATTGAAAACAATCGGTAATCTAATACTAAAGTTATAATATTAAACGGATTGGATGTTCAAATTATAATATCGAATCACAACAGGTAATCAGTACAGTGATTAGCGGTAAGATAACGAAGATCGTGAAAAAGGCAATAACTGGATTGGAACAGGTACGAAATGCCTTAATGTCGGCCATAATAATCTAATAATAGTAAGATGATCTATTAAGATCCGGTGTAGACAAATGAAGATCAAATCAAGATTCTGTGTAGACAAATGAAGATCGAATCAAGATTCTGTGTAGACAAATGAAGATCGAATCAAGATCCGGTGGAGATCATATGAAGATCGAACTAAGACCGGTAGGGGTATCTGACGAAGTCTGATTTGGAACTAATTAATGCCCTTCGGGACAACAGATGAAGATTTGGCGAAGATCTGATTTGGATTGAAATAGGATCCGCAACAGATGAAGATTTGATGAAGATTTGACGAAAATCTGATGTGGATCTGGGATAAGATGAGGGCATAAGATGTTCTAATTTTAGGTCTGGCGGAATCTAACAAAGATGTAATAAAGACTGAGTGAATACAAATACGGAGGCAGTTTAATAAAGGAGGATCCGATGGCGAACGAACACAGATTTGCGGTGCTTATAGATGCGGACAACATCTCGGACAAATATATAAAATTCATACTGGATGAGATTTCAAACGAAGGCGTAGCTACGTACAAAAGGATATACGGAGACTGGACAAAACCCGCGTTGGGCAACTGGAAAAATGTACTGCTGGAATATTCAATAACACCCATACAGCAATATGGTTACACAACGGGCAAAAATGCCACTGATGCGGCTATGATAATAGATGCAATGGACATTCTATATTCCGGTAACGTCGACGGATTCTGCCTCGTAACCAGCGACAGCGATTTTACCCGACTTGCATCGAGACTTAGAGAATCAGGCATGGATGTGGTAGGTATGGGTGAAAGAAAAACCCCCAAAGCCTGGAAGCCTCAAAATCGAAAGAGGAAACCATAAAGGACAGGCTCATAAAGTCCAAAGCAGAACAAGTAAAAAAGGAGAAACTTGTGATTCATCTGCCGGAAGGCTTCGAGGAGTCCGAAGAAGAAGATTTAAAGCCGGAAATGACACCTTTTGAAACAATCAAAGAGGCAGTTATGACTATTATAAGGGAAAACACAGATGAGGACGACTGGGTATTCATAGGAGATATCGGCAATATGCTGCTTAAACGATATCCCGATTTTGATGTAAGGAACTTCGGATTTAAAAAGCTTACACCTTTGATCAGATCCATAGATTGTGTGCAGATCAAAACAGTGAAACACGGCAGCAGCGTGCTCGTGTATGTAAAAGAAAAGGAGTTGGCGGCGTCAGGTAAACCGGCCGGTAAAAAATAGGCAAGCATACGGCCGATGACCAATGCTACATCTACATTTTGTATCGAAGCGCCTTTGATTCTACAATATATTGTAACCGACACCAATAAAAAAGGCCATGCAAAACAAAACTTTTAAAAGCGGGAAAAATAGCCCGCTTTTTTTCATGGAGTGGTTGAAAAGTGGAGGGAAGTGGAGTATAGTGGAGGTAATTCTATGAAAAATGGAGTAAGATTATGTTCATCGGTGAATATCAACATTCCATAGACGCTAAGGGCAGGATAATCGTTCCTTCAAAATTCAGGGACGAGCTGGGCTATAGATTCATCCTGACAAGAGGTCTGGATAACTGTTTATTCATTTATTCATCAGAAGAGTGGAAGAAGTTTGAGGACAAATTGTTGAATTTGCCGGTAGCAAGCAAAGATGCAAGAGCTTTTGTTCGCTACTTTTTTTCCGGGGCTGTCGAGTGTGAAATTGATAAGCAAGGCAGACTGACTATACCTCCGCACCTGAGAGAACATGCAAAAATTGATAAAGAATTAGTCACCATCGGTGTTATGAGCCGGGTTGAAATTTGGAGCAAGCAGGAGTGGGCCAATTACAGCGACAGCAATCTTAGCTATGATGACATATCCGAAAAAATGGCCGAGCTCGGGATATGAAGCATCGGATTGTGATGATTGGGATATGATGATTGGGATATGATGATTGGGATAAGATGCATATGATTGGGATATGATGCATCGGTGTATGAACCGGATACTGGAGGATTCTGATGGAATTCAAACATACCTCTGTGTTGTATGAGGAGATCATTGAAAACTTAATGATTAAACCGGAGGGAATATATGTTGACGGCACCCTGGGCGGGGGAGGACATTCATCGGGAATATGCCAAAAACTAGGCAGTACAGGAACCCTTATCGGCATTGATAGGGATGCAGATGCTTTGAAAGCCGCCCAATCCAATCTGAAAGATTACGACTGTAAAAAACACTTCGTTCAAGACAACTACGAGAACATCACTGAAGTGCTGGAACGCCTGGATATAAAAAAAATTGATGGAGCGGTTTTAGACTTAGGCGTATCATCGTTTCAGCTGGACAACCCGGAACGGGGTTTTTCATATATGAACGACGGAGATCTGGATATGCGAATGAATGCCGGCGACAGTCTGACGGCATCTCAAATAGTAAATCGGTGGAAACAGGAAGAGCTTGTTGAAATAATCAGAAACTATGGAGAGGAAAGATGGGCATCCCGAATTGCACAATTCATAGTTGAACGCAGGGCCGAAGAAGAAATAAAAACCACCGGTCAGCTGGTGGAGATAATAAAGGCAGCCATACCGGCATCGGCACGAAGGGAAGGACCCCATCCCGCCAAGCGGACGTTCCAGGCAATAAGGATAGCAGTAAACGATGAGCTGGGCCAACTGGAAAGGGCAGTGGATCTATTTATAGACGCCCTGGGCAGCGGCGGGCGACTCTGCATAATAACATTTCACTCCCTTGAAGATCGCATTGTAAAAGAGGCATACAGAAGGAGATTGGATCCCTGCACATGCCCAAAAGAATTTCCCGCCTGCGTCTGCGGGAAAAAGTCGGACGTCAGAAAAATTTCGGGCAAACCTATATTGCCGGGTGAAAAAGAAATAGAAGAAAATCCAAGAGCCCGAAGCGCGAAGCTCAGGGTAATTGAAAAGAGGTAAACGGATATGATGGCAGCGGAAAAGTGGTATGAGTATCAAGAGAACTACAAGAAGTATGGCATAAATATGAAACCGGTGCGCTGTGCCAAAAAAGAAGAGGAGTACCGAACAGCATCTTCTTCCATAAGCGCTAAGGATAAGGCCAGGTTACTTTTGTTAGTGCTTTTCATAGGCCTGCTATGCATATGTCTGATTATTACCGCCGCTTATTCCACCCAGATAAAATTCAACACAAATTCCATACTGGCAAGGGCGGCATCTGTGCAAGGCGAGATAGAGAACCTTAATGTTGCCATCAAAAGCGCAAACAATATATCAGTCATAGAAGAAAGGGCGATGGGAGAGCTGAACATGGTTTATCCGGAAATAGATCAAATTGCTTATATTAATGCAAATTCAAATGAAATTCCTGATTTCGCCCTGACATTGAAACAATTGGCATTTAAAATGTAGCCTGAATCAAAACAGAATCCGAATCAAAAAATCAGCCTGAATCAAAACAGAATCCGGATCAAAAATGTAGCCTGAATCAAAACAGCGCCCGGATCAAAAACCTAGCCCAAATCAAAATACAATTCGGATTAAAAAATTTAGCCTAAATCAAAATACAATTCGGATCAAAAATGCAGCCTAAACTAAAACAGAATCCAAATCAGAAAATCAGCCTGAATCAAAACAGAATCCGAATCAAAAATGCAGCCTGCGCTCAAAAACAATATGGCCCCAAAATGCAGATCGAATCTAAAATGGATCCGAATTACAAACAGACCACACACAAAAAAGATTGGGATCAGGATGGTAAACCCGGGTGGATGTGCATAAATCGAGACGTTAATAAAA
>CAYYHH010000068.1:0-8043 GCA_964471645.1 uncultured Oscillospiraceae bacterium | reverse complement strand
ATGACAAAAAAAGGCCGATGGCCGAAAAATCTGAATACTAAGTTTAAGACCCCTCGGAGGCGTGAAGATGCGGCCCGGAACACAGGGGAGATGAAGCCCGGAACACAGCGCGGAAGATGCGGCCCGGAACACAGCACGGGAGATGAAGCCAGGAACACAGCGTGGAGATGCAGCGTGGAACACATAGTGGAACGTAGCTAACGCTACATTGATTGGGCAGGGAGGTTAATATGACAAAGAAACTCGTAGTTATCGGCGGCGTTGCCGCGGGAATGAGCGCAGCCTCAAAAGCCAGAAGAACGGATCCGAGCCTGGATATTACCGTTTATACCGATGAAGAATACATATCATATGCCGGTTGTGGCCTGCCTTATTTTATTGGGGGCTCAATCAAATCTAAAGAGAAGCTGTTAGCGCGAAGCGTAGAAAATTTTGCGGAGCAGAATATTATCGTCAACACCTTATCCCGGGCGGAATCCATAGACTCCACCAACAAAAAGCTAATAATCAAGAATCTCGACAGTGACGGTTTTATTGAGGATCACTATGACCGGCTTATAATAGCAACCGGTGCGAGGTCTCTCATCCCTCCTTTAGAGGGGATGGGGTTAAAAGGTATCTTTACCTTGAGAACTATTACAGACAGTTTAAATATTAAAGAGTATATCAAGGAGGCCGTGCCGCGCAATATTGTCATTATAGGCGGGGGTTATATCGGGTTGGAAATGGTTGAGAGCTTTGTGGAAAAAGGATGCAGGGTGACACTGATCGAAAGAGCGCCCCACATAATTCCAAACATGGACGCAGATATGGCACAAATTCTGACGGAATACTTGGTAGGTCGCGGTGTGGGCGTCCACACAGGGGAGACAGTACAGGGATTTACAGGGAATGAAAGGGTGCAAAGTGTCGTCACGGATAAAGGTGAGATCCCGGCGGATTTCGTTCTGTTGTCCATTGGAGTGCTGCCCAACTCAGAAATAGCGGGAAGCTGCGGCATACAATTGGGACCCAAGAATGCGATTTTGACAGATCGTAAGATGAGAACAAATCTGGAGGATATATTTGCGGCGGGAGATTGCGCGACAGCACCTCACCAAGTGAGCGGCAAAGATGTATACATACCCCTTGGAACTACAGCCAATAAGCAGGGAAAAATTGCGGGCGAGAACGCTGCCGGCGGGGATACTTCATTCAACGGCGTAATCGGGACCGGTATAGCCAGAATAATGGAAATGGAGGTATCGCGCACCGGGCTGAGCGAAAGAGAATGTCAGGAGCTGGGAATCATGTATGAATCCAGAAGAATAAAATCGCGGACCGCTGCCCACTACTGTCCTATCTCCAGACACATACATCTTAAAATAATCGCCGAACAGGGTACCGGACGGCTTTTGGGGGCGCAAATAGTAGGCTTTGGCGGTGCTGCGGCAAGAATCGATATGATGGCTGTGGCAATTACCTCACGTTCTACGGTGCATCAATTGATAGATATGGATTTAGCCTATTCACCACCGTTCAGCCCGGTTTGGGATCCGGTACTGGTGGCACTCAATCAATTTTAAAATATCCTTAACCGTATAAATGATTTTTATTTGATACATGGATAAAGGCTGTTTATAAACGAAACAGTGCAAACGACGGGGTACAAGGTTTGAAAATACTAGTATTAACGAATGCGGAAAACGATCGGCTTACAATCAGAAATTATTTGAGCAGTCATTTTGTCATAACCCCCAATAGTAGCTTTGAGGCAATCAGGCTGCTTAATGTTCACGTTGATATCAATGTGGTAATTATTGACATGGAGGCGGATCCCGGCCTGCATCTTTGCAAAACGATAAGACTCAACAAGCGCTATCGGGATATTATTATTATCTTTACTTCGGATAAAGGTGATATGTTGTCCAAAACAGATGGATCAGGCACTGAAAATATATTCTATCTTGATAAGCCCCTCAGTAGGATATCATTGAATACAGTCGTTTTGATGTGCTCCCTGCTTTTAAAGCTTCGTGGGGAGAAATCAAGGGAAAGCAGTGGGAAATCAATTTTTGATGTTATATTTGAACAGTCTACAATAGGGGTGGCGGTTAATCAGATATCCCGGTCCGGAGACGTGGAAAGCTTTACGGCAAACATCGCATATCAGCAGATTACCGGAAGATCGGCGGAAGAGCTTGCGGCTTTGGATTGGAAAGATATAACTCATCCTGACGATGTAAAAGTGGAACTTTTGCAATACGAAAGGCTAAAAAAAGGAGAAATAGGAAATTTCGCCTTGAAGAAGCGCTACATAAGACCTGACGGTTCTTCGGTTTGGGTCCGGATAATGGTAGCCACTGTTCTCCCGGTTAACGACAAGGTAAAATACACTCAAATATGCCTTGTTCAGAATATATCAAAGCAAAAGATCGCCGAGGATGCTTTACTTGAAAGTGAACGGAGCAAATCCGTGTTGTTATCTCATTTTCCCGGAATGGCTTACAGATCCAGATATGATGAGCATTGGACAATGGAATTCATGTCTCAGGGCTGCTATGAGCTGACGGGATATCCGTCTGAAAGCCTGTTATATAACATGGATCTCTCATTCAATGATTTAATTTTGCCTGAATACAGAAATGCTATGAGAAATGAATGGAAACGCGCACTTATTAAAAAGAAACCATTTAAATATGAATACGAAATAACAACGGCTGATAATGAACGAAAATGGGTCCTTGAAATGGGGGAAGGCATTTTTGATGACAACGGCGGAGTCATTGCATTGGAGGGCGTGATTTTAGACATTTCTGATCGCAAGAAAATAGAGGACGAGTTGCGATACAACAGTGAGCACAACAGATGGACAGGATTGCACAACAAAAAATATTTCGAAGAACTTTTGATCCAGGAATCAAAAAAACCCCTTGAAGAGAAGAGAGCGATATTATCAATAAATCTGACCACGCTGAACATGTTGCTTTCAGCATACGGTTTTCACTATGTACAGGAATTGATTATACAAACCGGCAACGCACTAAGCGCCCTGTGTAACGAGAAAAGATTGCTATTTCACACATTTGAAAACAGCTTTCTTTTCTATGTGAAAGATTATAAAGATCTGGGAGATTTGATGAATTTTAGCGATACCGTTCTCAATACATTGGAATCAATGCTTTCTTTGGAAAGAATAGGAGGGGGAATAGGAATCGTTGAAATCGATGATTGCAACAGGCATGATATCGAACATCTTCTAAAAAACGCATTGATAGCCTCGGAAAACGCGATCGAAATGTACGATGGAGATTTTGGGTGTTGCCTTTTTGATTTGGAAATGGAGGCAAGGCTGATACGCAATGAGGAAATACGGCACGAACTTGTACTGATAGCCTCCGACGGTAAGGACGAAAAGTTATTTTTGGAATTTCAACCGGTAGTGTGCCTTAATAATGATAAAGTATGGGGATTTGAGGCTTTGGCCAGGATAAAAAGCAACCGGCTGGGCCTGATACGTCCTTTGGAATTTATACCGATTGCAGAGAGAACTAAACTTATCATCCCATTAGGTGAGAGTATAATAAGAAAGGCATTGATTTTCTTAAAGAGGTTAAATGATATAGGGTATTCGGATTTGAATATGTCCATCAATATTTCGGCAATTCAGCTTTTGAAATTGGACTTTATCGAGAACTTCACTAAAATAATCCATGAGGCAGGGGTGAATCCGATCAATATATGCATCGAAATTACAGAATCTGCCTTCACGCCAAATTATCAAGACATAAATAATGTCCTTGAGGCTTTCAGGGTTCTTGGAGTAAAAAGTGCGATAGATGACTTCGGTACCGGTTATTCCTCTTTTGCGAGGGGCTGGGAATTGGACGTAGACGGCATCAAAATAGACAAATATTTTACAGATAAACTGCCTGAACATGGTTCGACTAAAGAAGCGGTCACCGGCGACATAATCTCCATGGCGCACAAACTGGGTTACTTTGTTGTTGCGGAGGGCGTCGAAAAAGAAATGCAAAAGCAATACCTAAAGGAGCATAGATGTGACAGAATGCAGGGATATCTGTTCAGTCGGCCTCTGAGCGAAAAGGCCGCCATTGAGATGCTGGAGGAGCATCGCTAGTCAACATCATTGATCCAAATGCCCGGATCATTGGTCCAAATGCCCGGATCAGCATCACTTGGCATTTGCCAATCCGCTTTTGGAGACAGATTTATCGTACCAACCCTTGGGCTGTCGGGAACGCAGCTTCGCTTGAATTGAAAAGCAAAAAATCTTCGGTAGAAGACATTAAGCCATTTTTTTATGAAGTCTTCGTCATACTCATCGGCAAAGGCGATTTTTGCAATAGTCAACAGTTTCGTGGGGGAGGTTCCATTGCGGATTGTATGATACAGGAAGAAGTCGTGCAGGACATAGGGCCCCACCTTATCTTCCGTCTTCTGTGCTATGTTCCCTTTTTCATCCGGCGGCAGAAGTTCCGGGGAAACGGGGGTTTCGAGAACATCTTGCAAGGATTCGGCCAAGGTTACGTCATCACAACTGAATCCTGCAATCGTATCTTCAGTGTTCAGCCCTTTTTTCATAAACCAATCGATCATAACACGCAGTATTGTTTTTGGGATTCCTGCATTGACATTGTACATCGACATATGGTCACCGTTATAGGTGCTCCAACCAAGCGCAGCCTCGGAAAGATCACCGGTTCCAACCAAAATGCCCCCCTCCATGTTAGCGATATCCATCAATATTTGGGTGCGCTCCCTGGCTTGTACATTTTCATAGACAGTGTTTTTATCCTCAGGGTTGTGGCCGATATCGCTGAAATGCAATAGCACGGCTTCTTGTATAGGGATTTCCCTGATTTCAGTTCCAAGCACTTTCATCATTGCCATGGCATTGGTGTAAGTTTTGTCGGTAGTCCCGAACCCGGGCATAGTTACAGTAATTACATCTTTAGCAGGTTTGTTCAATATTTTCATCGCATTAACCGTTACCAGCAGAGCCAAGGTGGAATCGAGGCCTCCGGAAATGCCGATGATGGCTTTCTTCGAGCCCGTATGGGATATCCGCCTGGCTAACGCAACGGATTGAATATTAAAAGCTTCACTGCAATTTTGTTCTATTAATTTAGTTGATTTGGGGATGAAAGGTGTTTTGGAATATTGCCTAAAAAGCCTATCCTTGATCTTCAGTGTGGGTAGGGGATTCATGGTTGCCATCTGCATCAAATCGACCCTGAGGGGAGAACGAAAAGCGGGGCTTTTAAGCCTTTTGGCAATCAGGCTTTCATAGTCCAGATCGCCGTAAACTATTTTGTTTTCAAAAGATAAAGAAATATCTTCCCCTATCAGACCGCCGGATTCAGCAATTGCGCATTGGCCGCTGTATACAGAGGTTGATGAGGATTCCCAGGCACCGGAGGAAGCGTAGACATAGCCACAGATGCAGTCTTTGCTTTTTTGCAGTATTGTACGTTTATTTCCGTCAGAAGAGCCTATCAGCGAAAAATCGGAAGCGGAATTGCAGATTATATGAGCGCCCGACAGGCACAGACTCGCACCGGGGGATAACGGGGAGGCAATATCTCCACCCAATTCCAGACCTATGCACAGTTCGCTTACGGGATCCCTAAAAAGAATATTTCCAAAGGGAATGCGGCATCCAAAAAGTTCGATTACGTTTACAGTTTTTGTTATCGTAAATCCGGGTGAAAATTGTCTGTTATCTACGGCGCCATCAGCATAGGAAGGGAAATGTCCGGGTGTAACACCTTTGATCAGTCCGTTCTGGAGCAGGACTGAACATTCCACCAAGCAATTGTTAATCCGGAAATATGCGCCAAGCACTAATGCGGCGCTTACCTTTTTCGTGGCCAGTGCTATTTTATTCAAAGCTTCCATTTGGCTTTTGTACAGTGCATCCTGAAAGAAAAGATCTCCGCAGCTGGCCCCTGTGAGACAAAGCGAGGGAAATACAATAATGGCGGCTTTTTCCTTATAGGCTTTTTCTATGCAGTCCAGTATTTCATTGCTGTTGAAAACGGGATTCCCAACCCTCATAACGGGGGATATAGTTGCCACACGGATCATTCCCAAATCTGACATTTGTATTTCTCCTTGTCTTAACAATTACGATAATTAGTTCCTGCATCAGGCATATTTGATGTCGATTGTGATAAGTCTTTAGCGTTTTTAGCAATATTTCTACCTATCCTGCCGATTGCGATAATTGGGGTTTGTACCACAATCATATTTGCGATCATCTACGCGGCATTTGTGCTTATGATTCCATCAATAATCAGGATCTGAAGGGCAGTTCTTATATAAATTCTGTCTTTAGCGTTTTCAACGATATTTCTCCCTATCCTGCCGATTGTGATAATTGGGGTTTGTACACAATCATATTTGCGAATCTGTGCGAGCAATGGTGCCGCCGATAATCAGGTTTGAAAACAGGTAATTTTTGTACTAGTTCCGATCCGCCTTAATTATAATATACAGTATGAACCTATGCCGCAATAGTCCCGGGTTGTCCTGTTCATATGCATTATATACTAAAAATAGGATTACCAAAACAACAATTTACATGCCGTGCCAAAACGGAAAACATTTTTGTTTGCATTTGGAACCGATTGTATTCGTCACCCGGTACCGCCACCCTTCGAGATTGCAAACTGTTGCCGCGGAAGTCTAAAAAGCAACAGTTTACCTCTTTGTCCGCTCCTGTTGGTTGATAAGTCATCAGATGTTCTTGACATCCGCGTAGATGTAAGTATAATGAATTACATACAGTATATGTAAGGAAGGGCTTTGCTGCACGCTTGTTACTGATCGCGCATCTATGCTGCAAATCATGGTACTCAAAACGTGTATCCGTTTGCAGTTCATGAATTCTAGGGGGAAAACCATAATGATTATAAACAAGGTCATATCCTGTGTTAGCGATGATTATGCTGCACATGTACATTTGTTAGAGAAGTACGGGAAGGAATTAGAAATCTTGCCAATTGGAACAATTTGCATAAAGAACATAAACGGTAAGGATCGATACTATCATTACATACCTTCAAATAAATCGGGTATTCCCGGGAAACAGGTTTATATTAAAATAGAAGATGAAAAATTGATAAGAGGTCTGTGCCGTCGTAAATTTATTGAGGCCGCCATGCCCAGGATCAAAAAGATCATAAGAACAGAAAAACACTTCTTAGAGTCTTATTCGACGTTCGATCCTTTGGACTTGAGCAGATTGCTTCCAAAAAAATATCAAAATATAGATTGCGGCCCCATAAGCGATATGGTTGAAAAAAATCAACCTATTGAATGGGTGCAAGAACCATATGAGAAAAAGACATCACATTCTGAAGGGTTAATATACAAAACTCAATGCGGACTGCTGGTAAGATCAAAATCAGAACTGATTATTGCGAATCTATTAGAGCTAAATAAAGTACCATTCAGATATGAAGCCGCAATTGAGCTGGACGGAAAGAGATATCACCCGGATTTCACAATATTAAACCCGCAGGATAATCAGGTGGTTTACTGGGAGCATTTTGGACTGGCTGATAATGCTGATTACACAGTGACGATGGAACATAAAATACGTACTTATAAAAAACATGGGATCTGCCAATGGAATAATTTAATCGTAACTTATGAATCGAAAGATTGTACCTTAGATGTTCAGAAAATCAGATCAATTGTCAGGGCATTTCTGTTGTGTGAGATTTAGGTTACAGTTAACATCCAATTACCGGGATGGCAATGATTTCGCTATGATTCGATTTGCTATCCACTGTTCATTTACCGTTGTTGGTGAGGTTGATACAAGAGGTTGATACAAAATGTAACCCGCCCGCGCAGTCCGGATCCGGAAACTGTTTACCCGTAGGGTCAAAAGTAAACAGTTTACCTCCTGGCCGGTCGCCAATGGTTTACAAATTGTCGGAGCGGAAGCAGAAGTTAACCATTCGTACCGCTTGGATCCGGAAACTGTTTACCCGTAAGGCCAAAAGTAAACAGTTTACCCCTTGTCCGGCC
>CAYYHH010000067.1:0-8054 GCA_964471645.1 uncultured Oscillospiraceae bacterium | reverse complement strand
AGACGTCGCCCTCTCACGGCGGAATCAGGGGTTCGACTCCCCTACGGGATACCAATTAAAGAATGTTCCTCTTGCTCTAGTCAGGGGGAACATTTTTTAGTATTATCATTGGGGAGTCGAACCACTGATTGATGGGGTATCGGGGAAGGCACTTTCCCGATCAGAGATGCCGGCTCGTAATCGGTTTCCGGCATCGGGCTGCCTTTTCGGGGGGTGACAGGGTCACAGGACCCGCCAAGAGGGGGCAGAGCCCCCCTATGGAACGTGCGTGAGTACGTTGTCTGGGGTTCGACCTACGGGATACCAAGGCGCTTGGTATATTCACTCAGAATATGCCGGGCGTCTCTTATTATTCATGACGCATAAGCGCCTTGCGGGTGGGGACCGGTCCCCCTCCGTATGCCCCTCGAAGCAGTATATATATTTAAAATCATTGGGGAGTCGAATCACTGATTGGCTATCTTTCAACGAAGCCGCCCAGTAATGGGGCACAAGAATATTACTATCACCCCTTAAATATACACCCATGAATCGGAAACATCCTGTGGACGTGTAATGAAATAGCCGTAAGAACTGAAATTCCCCTTATCCCAACCTTGGTTCAATGATTAGTTGCGCCCAGAGCGTTGCAACAGGTATTGCACAAGTTCATGAACAGTAGTATATGGATTTCCCTCACGGCGAATAAGTTTTTGGCCTTCGGTGGCCAATTCTTCTAATCTTCTCTGAGCTCGCACTATTGCCTCTGTACGATATCGTTGTAATCTGGCAGAATAATCTTTTGTCTTATCATACTCGGGAAGACGTTCTTGCCTGTCAAGCAGTCTCTCTACTGCATCGCTGTCAGCTAACTTGCCGCGCTGGTCGACAAAGTGCAGCAGATACCATAGCTCAAAAGACGGATTAGAATACGCAATTTGATAACCAAGTCTCCTTGCTAATTGCTCTGCGGATCCAAGGTCAGCATCCGAATTATTATCCCGATCAAAGACACACCAAATTTCATCGCCATTGCTCTGATCATAGTCAAGCTGTATAATCTTGCTTTGTGCATGCTCAACAAGAGCCTTTGCCGCTTGATACTTTGAAGGGAGCGGTTCAATGGTGATTATGCTGTCACGAGTACGGTAGCTTTTAAAATATTTAATTTCGGTCTTTTCTCCTTCGCAAATAATATAGACAACCGGTTTACGTTTTCGTTGCCCGCCTGGTCGGCTCACTTCTCGTTTGCGCGGCATTATATGTCACCCCCAATGAACGGAATAGCTCCATATTTCCCCAGAAGATATCCCTTCTGGATATTCTCATCCTTACGGACCGAAAAGTCCCACATAGAAAAGAGATTCGTCCCGAGGGTATCAGGGTCTTTTTCAGTAAACCAAATTTGATCCCGGCGCAGCAGAGTCAGATCCAATAGAAAGCTGTCATGAGTCGTAAATATCAGCTGAGCGTGATTGGTATTAATTTCGGAGTCCTGCATCATTTCCACAAGCCGCTTTGTAAGCAACGGATGCATGCTGGAATCCATCTCATCTACGAAGAGAATCCCTCCTTTATCCAGGGCGTCGATCCAGGGGCCTATCCGGGAGAAAAATCGCTGTGTACCCAAAGATTCCTGCTCCAATGGCATTGGAAAGTTCCTCCATCCCTCTGCTTCCTTTGTTCGGTGTGTCATCAGGACAATTGGTTTTTCACTATTTTTATACTCTGTAACTCCCACATTGATAATCCCTAAGTCAGCATGCAAAAGTTCTCTTACGATTCTATCGCGTACCGGATTATCATTGAAGTTCCCTTTTATTGCTTTGATGGTAGTATCAGGCGTATCATGTGTGTCATATGGTAACAGCTTCTCCGTAAACCACCGATAAGCAAGCTCCGTCTGGGGTGCATTCCACTCATTGGAGGATACCAGATAGAGTTTGTTTCCCGGCGTCCGGCTGGCAAGCGTCTGCTGTTCCTTGATATTCTCTGCAAATTTATACTCAGTTAGCTCCCTCGAAAAGACAAGTGCCTCCCTCCCGTTTGGCCAATGGTACAGCGACTCGGAGACAATATGCTCCCGAGCATAGGAATAGGTGTATTCATACTTGATTCCATTATAGTAATAAATAACCCCAAACTCCGTTGGCTCCAGCGGGGTTTCATTATCAAATGAAAACGGCTGAAATGGCAATGGTTTGTCTTTGAGCAATTGGGCGCTTTTGCCTGTCACCATGTCTTGCATTGTTTGCATGGCAAGCAGTATATTGGATTTTCCCGACGCATTCGCACCATAAATTGCAGCAACAGCCGTTAGTCTTTTTTTCTTTTTTTGATCAACTACGATCAAATCGCTTTCATGCTCCGAGTCTGCGCTGGCAAGCAAACTAATAACAATTTCATCCCGAATAGAGCGAAAATTTTTTATACTAAATTGTACGAGCATTTTAATCACCTCACATTCAGTATACACAATAGATCCTACAAGTAAACATTTTCAACTTCATTTTTGGGATAATTGTTCAAAAAACTATAATAAATATTATATACTGCAACGTTAGATTAATTGAACAGGCTCGTTCTTTTGATTCTTTATGACCGATGATGTTTATTTCGTGCTGCAACTGAAGGAATTTCCGGGTCTTGTCTTCGAAGGTGTTGCTTTTGATGAAATCTATACTCCAATAGTCACGGAAGAAAACTTCGAAGAAATATATGGTCATGATCTTCTGGAAGACCTGGAAATGTATAAAGAATCGAAAAACAGCATTGATTCCGGCGATTTTGTGAAAGGAGATGACGGCATGAACAAACCCAAATTTAGAAAAAGGTAACTCCGCTCGGACACGAAGCCGGGTTCCCGATTTCCCGGAGGGGTCTGGGCTTGGGAGGGCAGTCGGGTTATTCGGCCTGCAGCAATTCCGATATTTCAATTATGCTGCTGATTTTAACGAGGATGGACCCCGTTTCTGTATTTACCTTAATTTGATCGAGGGATAAATCATCATCAATGTAGATAGATATAGTGCCTACGATCAGTTTTTTCACATCAGGGGATTCCGGGTCATTGTAGTGTATCTTGCATGTCTCACCCTTCCTTAACAGATGACATAGCTTTCGGGATATCTTGTTTTTTACATATGCCTTATAATAAACCTCAGAATTTTTATACTGAAGATCGTGCTCATCCAGTGTAAATCCATACTGCTCACTGTCACGATCAATGATGGCTCTGGCCATTGGAGACAGCTGGGTATAAATCATGTCAACAATTTCGGTAAAGTCCGGACCAAAAAAGGTGGACTCTGTCAGCAGCTTGCTCCCAACTATTAATGACCAAACCTGAGTTGTATTGAGGGCTAAGAATAATGGGTGTACAGGAGAGCTGTAAACGGATTTCGTCTTATTATTACCGTCAATCTTTATGGTAGTACCCATGAAATGAAACCCATCCATTAAGGTATTCATGTCTTCACGATAAGTTTTTTCGTCTATGCCAAACTGCTCGGCAATCTCCCGCTGGTTTTTCCCTGCAGCATCCTCGTGAAGATACTTAAGAATTGCTAACCGCCTTCTGTCTGCATCCTTATATTTATATCTTTTAAGGAACTCGTTCGATAGATTCGTTTCGCCAACCCCGTTTAAATACTGAATAAGATGATCAAAGCGCAAGGCATAGGAATATTTATCTTTCATTTTCGAGGCTATAAAATCGTCAATTTCCCTGGTAAATGCTTCGGGATCCGCTTTTATTTCTTCAAGTGTCATATCCAGGTTGATTCGGCCTTCCACATCCTTTAAATAATTTCTTTGCCGGATTCCTTTGATAAGCTGATCCCCTTGTGCAGCGAGTTCTTTGGGGTGAAAATGGTTCTCGGTGAAAAGTTTTCTGTAACTAAAAGCATCTTTGATTATGTTTAGCAGGATTTTCGATCCCATGATTAACCTCCTCTAAAGATGGTGGATTGCAACTAATTAGGGCTTGCTGAACAACTTGAAAACTATTTATTTGCATAGATTACAGTCGTTTTCGAGTTCAGAAATTGCAAGGTTTTTACGGTCTTTTCATCAAAAACCATGCACTTTCTACATAGGCATTTTTGCGAATTACAATGCCTATGGTTCAGCTCGCCAATAATTAGGGTCAGGAAACAGGATATTTCCAAGCTTATATCCTGTTTCCCCGCAGGCCTTCGCCTGCGCTGAACGAGTTGCTTTTCTTATACCGACTCGTTCAGTAGACTAATTATAGTAGATCTTATTGATTATTCTATGAACTGGCAATAATGTGTAGATATATGTTCAGGTCGGTGGGAATGTATATAAGGATTGTTCTCTTTTACTTGCTGGCAATTGAAGTGTTATCGAAGATTGATGAATTATCGTCCGAAACATCATCTCCATCTTCTTCAGCAGGCTTTTCTATGTCATCAATCAGAGCCACCAGAACAGGGAAGATTTCGGGATCAAACATAAGACCACATCCTTTCCGGGAATTGTTGATTGCAATATGCAATCTCTCTTGTTGAATTTTCCTAGTATCTATCAAAAACCTTCTCCACCAGGATCTTATATTCCTTGTAAGCTTCTTCATCACTTTGCGATTCAAAGGCATCAAGTATGGAACGGGACTACCAACCCTGCTGGACGTGATCCTTGTGATTGAATCTGTCCCATAGCCTCTCACCAATTTTTCAAAGTCACTGCTTGTTAAGCACAATCTTTTTAAATTGTTTTCTCAATATATAGATCAGGCCGGCTTGATATCCTCGTGAAGTGTCTCGTATGCAAGCTTCAGATCCCCAAACATGGGTGAGTCCTTGGCAAAATCCAGATAATACTCCTCAGTCTCTGTCAGGTATTTCTCCTGAAATGAAATGTCGGCTAATTTTGCGGACCAAAGATTCATGATTCGATCTGCAACTTCTACCTGATAAGCTACATCGTTTTTTCGAATGGCTGCAAGATAAGCGTCCATGTCAACTTCTTTGTCCGGTTCGCTCTTTCTCCGCTTAGTTAACAGTCGAACCGCTTCCAAGGTGAAACGGCCACAGGTTTCTAGGATTTCTTGGTCGGTCACATCCGTATCTTCCAATAAATCGTGACAAAGGGCAGTGAAGATATATTTCCCCCGGAAACCGTAATGGAACAGAATGTCTGCGACTTCAATCGGGTGGTTAATATAGTCCTCACCACCCATACGCTTCTGCCCCTGATGGCAACGTGTTGCAAGCTCCAGGGCTTTCTTTTCTATAGAACTGAATTTGCTTGTATACTGTACCATAGCAAGTATCTCCTTCTGGCAATATAAGTGATAACTTATGCCTGCCTACAAATTTTCGAAAGTTCCCCCAAACCCACCCTCGAAGCTTGAAACCGGCACCGGTGCTGACAATAAGCAGTAACCTGTAAGGCTTTACAATCTGACGATAAATTGTATATATGGCTCACGTCGGAAGCCTACCTTTTCAGTTATATTCGATAAGACATACCTCTTACCTGGCTGTGCCACGCATTCCAATCTTCTACCTACTTAATAAATTTTTATTCCAACAAATCAACTGTCCAATTCAATCCTTGCATCTTGGTATCAATCTCCCGATAATCTTTGGACAGATCGTCAATAATCTTCTGTAGCTTAACCACATCTACACAGCGGATATACTTGATTTCCTTGGTGCTATAGCGGTCTTGAGATATAGCAGCGGCAGCATGTAGTTTCCGATATACACGAATTTTACTCCTCAGGCAGTCTCGCTTTGCGATGGCTTCCGCTAAAGTAATGCTTTCAAAAGGTGTATTGCTGTTAGTATTATTGATTCGTGTCTGCACACCCCTTTCGAAATCAAAATAATCAGATCCTCCACACGGAAATATTGTGCGTCTTTGCATTTCATATAACTCATACTATCTCTCATATTGCTCCTTTAAAATGCAATATGGAAATACATCTAATTGCCCGTCTATTTGCATCTTACATTTTGCTGTAAAATCTTTCAAGCTGCAAAGCCAATTTTATCAATTAATCTTTCATTACAAATCTACGGCGGTTGTCGCATATTGTCCACATCCACCCCGGTTGTCAGAATATTGTCCACATTGCAGGAATGATCCAACAGGTCTCCGTCACCGTTTAAATGAAATCTTGTGCCGGCCTCGGCCGCTTTGGTGATAAAATTATCATTACGGAATCTGATGAGGATACCTTTACCGCAATTGTGAAGGCCACAACAAAAGGAATGCGCTTGTGGGCAATCCATTATGTTGAAGCCTGCCGGGTACTGAGTCCCGGATGGCTGATGGACTAAGTAAAGGAAGCGATTAAGAAAGGGGCAGAAAAATATAATATAAATTCCGATGCTTCTATTCAAAATCCCTGAACCTAAAATACATAATAAGATTTATGGATGTACCAATATTTGTTCTGTTTCTTTGATATAGTTTATATCCGGCAAGCTGTAAGTTGCTTCTAACTGTCTTCCGGATATTCGAATCATCTCGGGAGTGCCATGGCAAAACCCTGCAACTGCTGGATTTTCGTATTTTGAGTATTTTGAATCTTTATCCTTCTTATTAATACTTCAAAACTATGGATGACTGTAGTACAAAGTTTGTTCTTGGATGTTAAAACCTTTAAATCTAACCATTTTTAATAGTACGCCCAAAAACCTTTTCCCAATGTCTGATAAAAATTTGATATAATATAAACAGATTTTGACACAATCTAGTGAAAATAAACAGAGGAGACTGCTGAATGAACGTTTCAGAAATAATAACAAAGATGATCAGGTATTGCGATGGAAACCTTCATGACATAAATCATTTTATGAAAGTATATGCTTTTGCAAAAACTATAGGCGAATGCGAAAATTTGGATAGGAAAACCCAAGCTGTGCTTGAGGTTGCCGCTATAATTCATGATATTGCATGCCCATTATGCCGTGAAAAGTATGGGAATACCAACGGTAAATATCAAGAAATTGAAGGCGCAATTTTAGCCAAGGAATTTCTTAAGGACACTGATTGCCCCGGGGATTTTATTGAACGTGTAATCTTTTTAGTTGCACATCATCACACACTTAAAGATATTAAGGGAAAGGACTATCAGATTTTGATAGAAGCCGACTACCTCGTGAATGCAGATGAGAATAACTATTCGGTAGCAGATATTTATAATGTAATGGAACAAATCTTTAAAACCGAGACTGGCATTTCTCTATTGAGGTCTATTTATAAACTCAAATAAATTCTAATTTTTCGTAAATTACAGCCACGGCTTATTCAATATCAAACCGTGGCTGCTCTAAAACTATATTGGGATTGGGGTTAGGCTAATTCTTCTACTAATGAATATTGTTGATGAAGCGCATAATCAAAGATGCTGATTGGGCTCTTGTTGCATATCCCTGAGGAGCGAGCATATTCTCTGTCATTCCTTGATATAGGTTCTGCCTGATTGCCCACATCACGGGTATTCTTGCATATTCACTTATTAAATTGTTGTCAGCAAAAGTCTTATGCTTTTCCGTTTCATAGTCAAGATCAAAACCTTTATATTTAGCATACCTATAAAGGAAGGCCGCCATCTGCTCCCTGGTTAGTATACCGTCAGGATCAAACTGATTATCGTTTATTCCATACGCAATCTTATTCTGGTAAGCCCATGCGATGGCTTTTTTATACCATTCCTGAGGCAGATCCGTAAATATCGTATTTCCGACAGGTACGGCATCGTCACTGCCAAACTCAATCCTGCTTAGAATCGTAACAAACATAGCTCTTGTGATATAGTGATCCGGGCCGAATAAATCATCTGCGATACCTTTGAATAAGCCCCTTGTTACTGATTCTTTGACGGTATTAAAGTACCATGCATTTTCTGATACGTCTCTGAAGCCCGGATAGGTCCATTCGGGTTCCTTTTCCTGCTCCGGAAGTACGCCCGTTCCGCTACTGCTTCCCGAACCTGTGCCGGTACCTCCGCTGCTGCTGCCTCCTGAGGTCTTTGCCTTAACTGTAATGGCCACATCGGCATCTTTCCCTCCGTAATTTACTGTGATCTTAGCAGTCCC
>CAYYHH010000066.1:521-8126 GCA_964471645.1 uncultured Oscillospiraceae bacterium | reverse complement strand
TGCAATTATGATATAATGTCCACGAAATTAAGGATGTGGACATCATACATTCAGTGCCCTGCGAACATTTCGCCGAGTCGGAATGCCGAAATCGCAGATAGCTGATTATATCAAAATTGCTCCGCAATTATGATATAATAAGAAAAAACACATTGCCCGGATTTAGGAGTGATTATGAGAATAGATAAATACCTTAAGAATTCAAGAATTATCAAACGGAGAACGGTGGCAAAGGAAGCTTGTGAGCAGGGAAGGATACAAATAAACGGGAGAATCGCCAAGCCCGGCAGCGAGGTGGTACCCGGGGATACGGTGACCATCGGCTTTGCTTCGGGCGAAAAGAAGATTTTAGTAAAGGCGGTGCCGGATCACGTTACTAAAGAGATGGCGGAAACCATGTATGATATACTTGACTAAAACATCGTCCAAAAAGCTTCGGTATATCCCCGCTAAACCTGCATTTTTTGAACGTAACCTCTGTAAGTTTGTACTACAATGTTATGCGCAACTGTAATATAATTATAAGATATGGCAATAATAACTAGCGGTGGCTCTTAATATAAGCAGCCGTTAGTTTTTTTAATTGGAGTTGTCATGCGGATAGGAATTCCACAGGCTCTGCTTTTCCATCGGTATGAGCCTTTTATCAGGGCCTTTTTCGACAATTTAAGCGTTGATACAGTATATTCAGGACAAACAAACAGGGATATTCTTGAAAAAGGAATCAGAGGTTGTGTTGATGAAGCCTGTTTACCCATGAAAATATTTGTCGGCCATGTCTCTAAACTTATGGATGAAGCTGATAAAGTCGTTGTCCCGAGACTTATGAAGTGCGAATTCGGGGATTCGATATGCCCGAAATTTGCCGGTTTGCCGGAACTTGTGGCGAGTTCAGAAACCCAAAACAGATTGGTATTTACGGAACCGCTGTTGCTGAATAATAAAAACAAGCTGAAAAAAGCATTGGCGAAGCAGGGCAGGCAGATAGAAGTGACAAAATACGATATCATGGAGGCTTTTGCACAAGCGGAAAATAAAATGAAGACGCCTGCTTTTGCTGCCGGGCATCCCGCGGAAAGGGTGATACAGTCGAGCGGGGGATATGATTCCGGGGACGTGAACAGGTGCAATATCGCCCTCCTCGGACATCCATATAACATCTATGACAGCTACGCCAATATGAGGCTTCTAGATAAGCTGAAACGTCTGGGTGCAGGGGTAGTCACAGGCGAAGAAATATCCTTGAAGGATATAAATGTCCAGATGACCGGACTTATAAAGGCACCCTACTGGTTATTCTACAGGGAAAACTTTGGGAAAGCTTGTGAGCTTGTTAAAAGAAAGAGTATAGACGGAATTCTTTATGTTTCTTCGTTTTGCTGCGGTACGGATTCAGTAACTATTGAAATGATTAAGAGCAGGATAGATGATTTTCCTATGCTCGTGATAAAACTGGATGAACATACGGCGGAAGCAGGCGTGGATACCAGACTGGAGGCTTTTGTGGAATTACTGGAAAGGCGCAGGAGAAAAGGAATGGACGTATGAAAATAACTTTTCCGCGAATAGGCGACAGTCATATGTATGGGCGTTTGCTTTTTCAGGAGCTGGGTGTAGATATAGTTATTCCTGCACCCAACAGCACAGAGGGATTGGAAAAGGGTTCGACGATTTCCCCGGAAGACATATGTCTTCCATTTAAAATAATGGCAGGCAATTTATTATCGGCATGGGAATCAGGTGCTGATACGGTAATCATGCCGGCTACAATGGGACCCTGCAGGTTAGGTGAGTACGGGGAACTGCTGTCGGTGATATTGAAGAAGCACGGGTGCGATTACGAGTGGATTTTATTGGATTCAATATCTGCAATAGGAGCAAAACAGTTGCTTACACGACTCGAAGGAATCGTTGGGGACTCACGATGCAACAAGATACAAATTCTCTCTGCCTTATCTAAAACGTATAAGCTTATTGTCGGCTTTGAAAGCCTGGAAGATAAGGTAAGGAGATATAACACGTCAGGTAAAGAAAAATATTTAAAAAAAGCAATTCTGAGAGAGTGCAGGAGCGGCATCGATGAAGCAGTTAATCTTGCTGACGCACTGCAGGTGGTAAAAAGATGTGGGCGGAAGCTGGATGTATTAAGAAAGCAGGATCTGCTCAACAATAGTAGCGAGCAACCGCTCAGGCTTTTGTTAACCGGCGAAATATACACGTTGATAGATTCTTTTGGCAACCACCACATAGAAAATACTCTTTTGGATCTGGGGGTCGCATTTGAAAAAAACATTACCATCGGGTGGTGGATACACAATACAATAATCAATCCTTTCGGAGGAATCATTTCCGAGGTACGCAATAACCCATTTATGCCATACCGGATAGGGGGATATGCAAAGGAGACTATAAACGATGCGGTCCGCTGTATAAAAGAGGATTTTGACGGAATCATTCAGCTTTTCCCCGTGGGTTGTATGCCGGAAATCGTTGCGAAATCTGTATTGGATGAAATGGCCAAGAAGGAAGGGGTACCGGTTTTGACGATAATATATGATGAAATGGAGGGCGAGGCAGGGTACCTTACCAGAATTGAGGCTTTCACAGACATGCTGAGCAGGAAGAAAGAGAGGGAGAATGTTCTATCTGGGAATAGATGTGGGGTCGGTAAGCACTGATTTTGTAGCGATGGACGAGGAACTGCAGATCGTTGATCAGCTGTATTTAAAAACTTGCGGTGCGCCGATCGATGCGGTAAAGGAAGGGTTGCGGCAGCTGTCCGGCCGCTTTTGTGACGGGGAGATCATGGGGGTAGGGACTACCGGGAGCGGCCGGGCGCTGGCCTCGGCCATCGCCGGCGGGGATGTTGTAAAAAACGAGATCACCACCCACGCCGTAGCTGCCGCGACCCTGGATCCCGATATTAGAACTGTGCTGGAGATCGGAGGTCAGGATTCAAAAATAATTTTACTGCGGGACGGAATTATTTCAGATTTTGCGATGAATACGGTTTGTGCAGCCGGGACAGGTTCTTTTTTAGATCGGCAGGCTGAGAGGTTGGGGCTTTCAGTGTCTGAAATGGGGGATTTGGCAATCACAGCCCAAAACCCCGTCAGCATAGCAGGCAGATGTGCGGTGTTCGCCGAATCGGACATCATACATAAGCAACAGCTTGGGTGTCGTGTCGAGGATATTATAGCAGGAATGTCTAAGGCCCTGGTCCGGAACTATTTGTCTAACGTGGCCAAAGGGAAAACCATATTACCGAAGATCTTTTTTCAAGGGGGAGTGGCGGCCAATGAAGGGATACGAAGAGCCTTTGAGACAGCGTTGAACATGCCGGTGACTGTCCCGGACAACCACAAAGTAATGGGCGCTTTCGGTGCGGCAATTCTGGCAAAAGAAAAAATGGAGCGCCTCGATGAAGTTTCTTCTTTCAGAGGATTCGCCACCGGTGATGAAATAATAAAGAGTCATAGCTTCAATTGCACTGATTGCGACAACAGATGCCAGGTAACGGTACTTTGCTCTGAAAAAGGGCAATTAGGTTGTTTTTCGGATCGTTGTGGCAAGTATCAAAGCGGGAACCTTCCGCAGTAGCTCAGCAGTCACCGTAACATCGAAATCAACCTTTCAGCTCTTTTATCAATCGTTTATATAGGACATAAACAACCAATCCCTCAATAACCGTGACGGTAGCTGTTATGGGAGCTCTGACCACCAGCAGTTCAAAATAGCCGGTTCCGTAAAGCCCGGACAGCAACCAGGTTGTAAGCCCTATACTAGTGACTAAATTGCTCAGCAGGATCACTGCATAAACCCGCCATATGGTGATTTTTTTCAAAAGGACAGGCTTTAATAGCGCCGGAATTATCCCGGAGAGTATAGCGGGAATTGTTATGGGCGGATACCAGCCCATGCCTGAAAACAGTGTGGAACCGACGATGTCAGCTACAGCCCCCGTAAAGCCGCCGGCAACCGGGCCGAAAAGCATACCTGCCAGCATGATGGGAATACTGCCGAAGCTTATCCTGACGCTGTTCGTCAGCCATATTACCATAAATCTTGTCAGGACAATGCTGATCGCGGCAAACAACGCCATGATTATCAGGGTTTTAAGATCAAACTTCTTCATAAAAAAATCCTCCCTCATAATTTATCACTACAATAAAGAAGGAAGAATATTCTCGCGTACTCCTTTAATGCAGCAGCGGACGCAATATTGTATCGCAACTTATGTTTTCGTTCATGGGCAACATCCCATCCCATGACACTATGCTTCCGGGCTGTCCTCATTCATCTGTTCGAAAGGGGGCCCTTGAAGCTAACGCACAATATTTACTCTACTTGCCATAAGAATAGCATCATCATAATATATTTTCAATAGAAATCGTCTCATTTTCATAAAGGAACGCCAAAAGGTGACGCAGGCCGGCCAATTCGGCAATAGCGGCCGATTTCTCCTCCG
The DNA here is from genome assembly GCA_964471645.1 of uncultured Oscillospiraceae bacterium. GTDB lineage: Bacteria > Bacillota > Clostridia > Peptostreptococcales > Anaerovoracaceae > UBA1426. The sequence goes on along the minus strand of CAYYHH010000066.1, from coordinate 3,658 downwards.
ATTTAATGTATGCATCAGCCTTAAACATAGCGGTTTCCAAATCTCCGATTGAGATAGCATCAAAGAAAAGCGAGTAAATCAAGCGTTTATCAAACCAGTTGTCAAACACTTTATTAATGGCGGATTGCCCCATGTCCCAGTCTTCCTGGGATATGAATTCAACCGCAGCATCAATATTGCTTATCATTTTATCTATGTCTTCTCCGGCAAAGTTTAAAAAAGAACCCCATATGATCAATAAAAAAACTGTGGCAGCTAATGTTATCCAAAGAGCTTTCATTGTATCTCGCTTTCCCTTTTTTCATTTTTTTGTACAATATTTCCTTGAGAGTCTTGAGTGGTGACAACCTGACTGTCCGACTGCTCGCTTTTCGGATGAACATATATTATTTCGTTCTCATCTAAAAAGCTGAGAAATACTTTACTGTAATCATCGATACCTTCGGCTGACAATCTGGACTTCAAGTTTTCTTCAGTTATATTTGAAAGCAGCAAATTTTCCTTTATGAGAACTCCGTCGGCTATCAGCACCATGGGCAATGATTCAATACCGGTGGGAACACCAATGTCCTTCCTCGTCAGAGTGCTTTTTTCCGGCTTGGGTATAACGCTCAGATCTCCGTTAGCCTCAAGTATTGCGTATTCAACATCCGCAATTGAAGGATAATTTTTGATGCGCAGCTGCTGGCTTAAATCGTCAACGGTTACCCTGAACTTTCTCATTTCTCTTTCGTTGAGCTTGCCCTTTTCTATTATCAATGAGGCTCTTCCCTTTACAATACGATTAAAGCCGGGGCTTTTGATTGACAGCACTGACACTACGACTTGTATGAGAAGCAATCCTATCATTGCAGCCACACCGGTTATAACGGCAACGTTAGGTGTTGCAATCGGGAGGGCCGCCAACTCGGCAATCATAAAGAGTGCAACAAGCTGGAAAGGATCCATTTTTGATAATTCACCCTTGCCCATTACCCTTATAACAAACAAAGCGACCACATACAAAATAGCGGTCCGCAAAAATATATTAAACATCAGCCACCTCCAATACATTTATATTTATCTTTTACAAATGTTCTGATTGTTATTCCGAGCGGCAATGTCAGTTTAGGCAGCAGAATTTCAATGAATTTAAGAATTTAAGAATTCTAGTTAAAGGCTAGTTAAAAAGTTAAAGGTTAAAGGCTTAAAAAGGCTTAAAAGGCTTAAAGGCTTAAAAATGACGATTTTAGAACAATTTTTCAAGTAATTTAAGAATTCGAGATTAATATGACGGATTTAGAACAAATTTTCAAGTAATTGAAACATAATTGGAAGTTACTTGAAGAATGCTTAAAATTACTTGATTTTTTGCTCCCAAAACGACATTACAATTGGTGATTTTGGAATTACTTGATTTTTTGCTTCTAGAACGCATCTTGAGCTGACATTTTTGTAATTTTGTAATTAGTTGAAATCCTGGTGCGAAACTCCGCATTGGGAGTAGTATTTGATACCCGGTACCAAATGCGACTGATCTCAAACCCGGCTGTACTAATGTACTCACATTTTAAACATTGCCGTGGGAAAGCAACCATGTATTACCATTTAGTGTGATTGTCCATTAAAATGTTTGTCCATTTATATGTTTTGATTGTTATCATATAGTTTGATAGAATGATTCATACGGCAATAACTGCTTTGTAAGTACTTAATAATATCATCGAATGCGATGGGGAGAGATAGATGAAGCCGCACGGCAAATTTTTTTCGGGGACATATACTCTGACCTATGCAGCAATCGGGGCGCTTTTCCCATTGGTTGCTCAATATTTGAATGGCATCGGTTTTTCCGGCACACAAATCGGCATCATCACCGCTTCTTCAACTGCAATAGGAATATTCTCCAACTCGTTTTGGGGTGGAGTTTATCACAGGCGGCAAAGAAGTAAAAAACTCATCACGGTGCTTTGCATTACCACGGCACTTCTGTCCCTTCTTCTGATGGTCATAAAAAGCTTTTGGATCTTCTTGATTATGTACATTACCGTATTTTTCTTTGAAAATCCTGTATATCCACTTGTGGACTCCGCCGTAATGGAAGTTGATTACCCATTTGGAAAGGCAAGAAAGTGGGGTGCCGTTGGGTTCGCTTCAGGTATAGGCATAGCAGGGGTTGCAGCCGATCGCACAGGTCTGATAACCATATTTCCCATGTATGCGGCCTTGTTTTTATTAGCGGCATTGCTTGTGTGGTTTTATTCTGAGTCTGTCGGTTCAGTTATCGGGAACAGCAGGGGGCCGGATTCTCCCAACCATAAATGGGATAGGGAAAATGCGGATGATTATGAAAATGGTGAACATTGCAGCGATAATGGTTGCTACGGGGATCTGCTTAAAAATAAGAAATATATGGCGTTATTATTAAGTGCCTTCTTTTTTACCGGGCCGGCACTTTCTCATAACACATATTTTAGTTTCCTTTATATAGAGACAGGCGGAACCATTGCCGGCATGGGAGTGGTTCTGCTGCTTATGACTATAAGCGAGACCCCTTTTATGGCATGGTCGGAAAAAATTTCATCGATTTTGACTACTGAGCGTGCTATCTTGCTAGCCATGCTGATTTCAGCCGTGCGATTTTTTCTGTACAGTATGACACCGCCCCACCAGGTAGTTGCCGCGACCTTTGTTCTGCAAGGCATAGCCAATGGCATCGGCCTGGTCGAGATGGTGAAGTATATTGCAAAATTAACGGGCACCAAGATGGTTTCTTTGGCCATACCTCTGTTCACCGCCGTGTCTTCCAACTGCGGAACGATCATATGTCAGCTGATAGGCGGAATTGTTGTGGAACACTTAGGCGGCTGGGGTGTATATTTGTTCTACGGAATATTTAACCTGGTCGGGATTCTTATTTACATTATATTCGGCCTTCACAAAGCAGCCGGATCGGCGGATAGCCATTCTGCCCATTGATTGATTAATATACTCATCAGCTTCCCTTCGCAGAAGTCAATATATTGATTGATAACCATGTGCGGAGCCGGCAAGGTTTCATCAGATGAAAAACATCCCCTGCTATATGCCGGGAATGCGGGGGGTGTCGAATGAATCAGCAAGGTTTCACCAAAGGAAAAGGCTCCGGTGCAAAATAT
>CAYYHH010000066.1:0-511 GCA_964471645.1 uncultured Oscillospiraceae bacterium | reverse complement strand
AGCTGAAGCTGCGGAAAAAAGGCAACCTCCACGCAATTGGGGAAATAGGCAAGCATATTAAACTTTTTAGGTGTTTGGTAAGTACTGATACGTCGCTGTTTAGGGTAAAACATATGGGATATATATAAATAGTAGGCAATATAGCGACGACGGTTTTCGAACGCCCAAACCTGGAAAGTCTCACAAGCTGAAAAGCCCCTGGTGCAAAATATGGGAAAAAAATAATTTAAAAAAAAGCAAAAAAGCTGTTGACAGTTGTAGAATTGGATGCTATTCTGATAAAGCTGTCGCTCAGGAATGCACCCCTTAAGGGGGGCAGACAAAGAAGAAAAGCCTGAAAAAAGAAAATAAAAAAGCTTGACAGGAAAGAGCGAAAGTGATACAATAATCAAGCCACTCAAGATGGGCGAGCCCGTCGAGGTGGAGCCGGCAGCAAGCCGGAGGGTCGCTAGGCGGCCATGAACCTTGGAAACTTCATAGTGTAGAAATTTAGTCATAAAAGACTATGTAC
>CAYYHH010000065.1:0-8154 GCA_964471645.1 uncultured Oscillospiraceae bacterium | reverse complement strand
CGAGTGCAATGATTACATCAAACTGTCCCGATTCTTCTACGATAACGGATTAGAAGTCGAACCCAGCATAGAAAAGCCCGATAGCGTTGTGAAATGCTGGGAATGTATCAATGCCGACAATCATAGATTGGTCGGCGCCGCCTCACTGGAAATACGCGACGGTGTATATGTCGTTGCTGATGTTGCCGTCGACAGTGAGTATAGGCAGTCAAGGATTGGATCTAAACTCATGGATATTGTCGAGGAAGAAATAGTAAAGTTGGGTGGCGATGAAGCCTGGCTTGTCGGGAAAGTTCCTGGGTTTTACTCAAAGCGTGGCTGGGTATCCATTATCCGGAAGAATGCGCCTGATATTTCCAGGTGTTTTGACTGTGAAATGTTCGGTAACGAATGCAAGCCGGAAATTATGAAAAAGTCCTTTGCCAAGAAAAATACCCCTTAACCGATTCTTTAACCAATTGCATGATCCGGGTATCAAAATGAATCAAGCTTTTGACACCCGAGTCATGGCATGGGGTTTTAAATATAGCGATCTATTCCTTGGCTAAAATTGCAATCCTTAACTTAGTGTGGATATCCTTAGATAAAATTGCAGACCTTCAGCCTAAAATGCAGATCTTCAACTTAAAATGCAAAACCTTCCTTCTTCGATAGCAAGCCTGCCTCCCGAAAACACCATCCTTATATTGTCCGGATCATAAAGTATGTCTGCGCTTGATGTGGGATCCTTCTTCAGCACCAGTAAGTCTGCGTTTTTACCGCTTTCCACCGTGCCGATTCTGTGCGACATCCCCAAGGCTTCCGATGCGGTCAGGGTTGCGGCTTTGATCGCCTCCGGAACTGTCATTCCGCACTTTATCATTTGTTTGAACTCCAATGCGCTGTATTCGCCGCAGATGGTCAGAGGCTCATATACCGTATCTGATCCCAGAGCGATTTTGACACCTTTCTCCCGGGCTAGTTTAAAGCTGTCAATAGTCTGCTTTACGTACCTTTCCTGCTCAGCCGTGTCCGATACGCTGTCTATAGTTCTGTGCAAGAATACATCCGGCCGGATCATTGCATCCCTTTCCTCTCCCACGGCATTAATTTCGGTATAATAATTCACCAGAAGATAAAGAGTTGGCACCAGGATCACTCCCTTATCCCTCATCTTTTCAGCTGTCTCTTCATCCAGATCTTCTCCGTGTTCGATGGTATCGGCACCGGCATCAACAGACATTCTGATGGCCTCATTGTTTTCAGCATGTGAACATACAAGTGTGCCCTTTATCATGTGGGCTTCTTTGACACACGTTTGCAACTCCTCAAAACTATAATGCACGTCTATATTTCTGTCATGATCCCAGTTATCACCCCCGCTGGACCAGATCTTGATCTGATCCGCGCCTTCCCGAAGCAGCCTTCTGACCCATTTCCTCACTTCATCGTTTCCATCGGCCAAGACACCCCAGAAATGCTGCTCCTTTACGTATTCCTCCGTAAACTGAAAAAGATCCGCATGACCGCCGGTTCTGCTGAGTCCGGGCCCGCATGCAATTATTCTCGGACCGGGCATTATACCCTCACCAAAAATCCGTTTAAGGTAAAGACCGTTCCATGATATATCTCTGACCGACGTAAAGCCCCTTTTCATGATTTTCTGCGCTTCATAAACTGACCTCATTGCCCTTACCATTTTGGGCTCTGCAAGAACCTCGGTTTCTCCGTACATATAATCGCCCCGACCGCCTGCAAGATGCACGTGGGCATCGATCAATCCCGGCATTACATAATGGCCATCCAGTGAAATTTCCTGTACTCCTTCTTCATTTTTATACTGCTTCATACTGACGACCTGATCGATTACCCTATCCTTGACCACAACGGCCATATTATCCTCCGGCCATCCGCCATATCCATCAACAACTGATACATTCAACAGTACGAAATCTTTTTCAATGATCATAACAGCCCTCCAATTTTTCGGTCCGCAGACGTGTGAGTTTTTTTAATTGTACCATATTAAGAACTTTCTGAAAACAGAGAGAGTTACCTGCTCAGTCAGTATTGTGCAAATTGTAACTATTCACACCCCGTTTTATATGGTATATAATCATGTTATGGCGAGTAACCGGGCGTGTATCCCGGAGGTCAGGTCGCGCAAGGCCGGCACCTTTGAGTTGCAACGCCACCCGCCGGCCAATGTCTGCCCGGCGGACAGGGCGCACAAGGCCGACAAGCGTGCAATGTGAGCCGGCTGCGAAATATAATTGATTTTTAATCGGATTTTAATCTTACGCATATTTCAGTTTAACGCTCGATTGATATTATGATAGCAAATCAATCGAGGAGGTATTGTATATGATTACTTTAGAACAGGTGGATAAGCTGCGACAAAAGGCTAACGTCAGCTATGACGAGGCTAAGTCAGCTCTTGAAGCAACAAACGGCGATATATTGGAAGCCCTGATAAACTTGGAAAAGCAAGGCAAAGTCGCGCCTCCCGAAGGCGGCGGCTACTACAGCAGCGCCCGGGAACAGACAAGCGCAGATGAAAAAGCTCAAACCTCTCAAACAGATGGCCAAAGCAACAAGGAGAATTTAGCCGATCTGCTTCGTAAATTTGTCAGGTTTTGCGGCACAATCATTCACAGAGGCAATATAAACAGTGTAGAAGTGCTGAAGGATGGTGAAGTTAAGACCGCATTTTCCATAACCGTCCTTGTCCTGCTCGCTATATTCTTTTTCTGGGTCACTGTTCCCCTTATAATAATCGGCCTGTTCTTTGGCTTTCGATACAGGCTTCGGGGACCGGATTTAGGGAGAGATGCAGTTAACAATGCTATGGATACCGCCGCCGATGCGGCCGAAAACCTGAAAAAGACTTTTTCGGGGGGTCAGCACTGAACCGGGCAGAACCGAATAATACCATTAAAAAATATGATAGCAAACATTCGCTGAGATGGTATTTATTAATCAAGCAGCAAGAATAACTATTAACAGAAGTCAGTAAAAATAATAATAGTAGGATAGTAGTCAATGAGTAAAAGGATACTTCTGATCGAGGACGAAGAAAAACTTGCCCGCTTTATAGAGCTGGAACTCAGTTACGAGGGGTATCTGGTCACAAAGGCTTTTGACGGCAGAAGCGGGCTGGAGCTCGCAGAAACAGGCGGGCACGATCTTGTATTGCTGGACATTATGCTTCCGGAGCTAAGCGGGATTGAGGTGCTCAGGCGACTTCGCCGCAGCTCCGACATCCCTGTCATCATGCTTACCGCACGCGATAGCATCGAGGATAAGGTTGCCGGCCTGGATCGTGGTGCCGACGATTATCTTACAAAACCTTTCGCTATCGAAGAACTCCTCGCAAGGATCCGAACCGCCCTGAGGAAAAAAATTGCCTGCGATGAGTCGATATTGTCCGCCTCCGGCATATTTCTGGATGCGGCCAGACGCACTGTAACAGCGGGAGATATCCCCATCGCTCTTACTAAGCGTGAATTTGATCTGCTTCATTTTATGCTGAAAAACAAAGGCATCGTTTTGTCGCGCGACAAATTAATGAATGAGGTATGGGATTATGATTTTGATGGGGAAACCAATGCGGTTGATGTCTACATACGGTTTCTGCGAAGTAAGATCGATGAGGCATTCAATATTAAATTGATCCATACCGTTCGCGGTGTGGGATACGTGATAAAAGATGGGTAAAAGTATGGACAAAAGTACTCCGGGGCCATCATCGGGACTCAAGTCGAAAAAAGTCAAATCGTCTATTGTTTATAGGCTAAACTCCAGGCTGTTACTGCGTTTGTTGGTTATTTTCCTCATACTGGATTTCTTTATTTTACTTACCTTTGGAATCCAAACCATGGTGCGTACGGAAAGGGAATTGTCTTCCATCGTTACAGCCATCGAAGAGACCAATTCCATTGAACCGGATGATTTCGCATGGTTGGAGTTAACGGGTGTCCGTATTTCTATAGATAATAAGGCACCGGAGGGTTTCATATTGCCCGGATTGCCCGGATTGCCCGGTAAAACTCCCGGTAGCTTTTTTGACACGGAGCGCGGGGGGACCAGAAGTTTTGTGCTTCCGGGCAAAGATGACCGAAGTCTTTTTGAAAGGTTAAATGACCTTGATTACCGCTATGAATTCATCTCCGGCGGTGTGACCTACGCTATTGCTTTTGACATCGGTACTCGTATTCTGGAGCTTAAACGCATTATGGCGGTTATTCTTGTGATACAGCTGATCCTGCTGTTGACCGGTATCCTTCCCATATCCCGACTGATCCGCTCCACCCTTCGCCCGATCAACGTTCTTGCGGAAGCGGCTCATAATATAAATAAAGAAACTGCTCAAAATATCCAGAAAAAATCTCCCGGATTTAAGCCCGAAAGGATGGAGGATCTGGCCGAAACCCTTGATTCTATTAATGCCTCCAAGCTGGATATCCGTATTCCCGTTGACGAAACCGAGGCCGAGTTAAAGAATCTTGCCGATGCAATTAATAGTTTATTAGATCGGATCAACCAAAGCTACCAGTCCCAGATACGCTTTGTTTCTGACGCTTCCCATGAATTGAGAACACCTATTTCAGTCATAGAAGGTTATGCCAATCTTTTAGACCGATGGGGTAAAAATGATGAGAAAATCTTAGATGAGAGCATTTCCGCCATCAGGGATGAGGCTTCCAACATGAAAGGACTGGTGGAACAGCTTCTATTCCTTGCGCGGGGAGACAATAATTCCATGAGCCTTCAGCCTCAGCGTTTCGATATAGGTCAATTGGCAGATGAAGTGCTGCGCGAAACCCGCCTGATAGACGGAGGTCATGATTTCGACTCCGATTTTGAAAGTGCTGCCGTCTATGCAGACAAAGGCCTGATCAAACAGGCCTTAAGGATCCTGATGGATAACGCAATAAAATATACCAATGCGGGAGGCAAGATATCCCTGTCCGTTTCCATAAATGGAGATGAAGCCCTGATAATCGTTCAAGACGAGGGTATCGGCATTCCTCCCAATGCGGTTGCACAAATTTTCGATCGTTTTTATAGGACCGACCAATCCAGGGCCAGATCCACCGGCGGCAGCGGCTTAGGTCTTTCTATCGCAAAATGGATCACCGAGCGCCACGGAGGCCATATGGAAGTATTGAGCCGTCAGGGGATAGGTACCAGGGTAACCATTTCCATCCCCGCCCTCCCCGATGCCCTTTCCGAAACCCATTCTGAAAACCTTTCCGATGTTATGAACTAAACTTATACGTACTCTTGGTTACATATGTACTTTCAGTTACTATTGATTGATTTTTGTGCCGTCTTGTTTTTATACAGGAGATTGTCTAAGTGCTTAATAAACTCCGGTGCTGCCATCAGATTTTCGGGATCATACACATCATAGCCCATTGAAAAGTTTATCCGATAGGAATACCTGTAATATTTATTGTAAATACTGAATTTCTTTTTTATCCTTGCCACCAAGGCCTCTAAATCTTTCATGCTTTCCATTTCAAGGATGCATAAAAATTCATCTCCCCCGTAACGACCTATGAAATCGCCGGACCTGAGGCAGCTGCTCAACAGTCTGGCGGAAACTCTGAGAGCTTCATCACCGGCATCGTGGCCAAAATTATCATTTATGGTTTTGAAATCGTCAACATCAAGCAAAATTGCCGCAAACGTCCCTCTCCCCTTATGACTTTTCTTGATTTGCTCCGTCAGGTGTTCCTCCAGTTTTCGGCGGTTGCATACGTTGGTCAGATAATCTGTATATATATTGTGATCCTGAATGTTCAGGAAAATGATCAATAAAGATATTACCACGCCATTCCAGACCATTGAAACACCGTAGAACGCGGCCTGCAATAATATGCCAAACATGGCCGGGACCGGGAAGATCAGCAAGGAATGGTAATGCTTGGGATTGATTTTTTCTCTGCCTTTCAAAATCAAAACCAAGGCCAGCAGAATCGGGATAATTGTAACCGAAACCGATGATAAAAAATATGGACCCCTATGGTAGCAGTTATATGAATCTATATAGTAAAACCACCTATAAGGCATTGTCGCAATCAATACGACCATAAATACACCGCAATAAACCGCTGAAAAATATAACAGACGGCGGGTTTTTTGCCAATCGAGGGTTATATGGTAATGGGCATAGGCCAGCCAAAGACAAGGTACGAAAGGGTTTGACAAAAATAATGCAAAATTTCCCACGGTATTCAGAATAGGAAAAAGCGCATATTCTGTGCCATCCATACGACCGAAAGAATCTACAGCCAGCATAAATGATGTGAAGATCAAAATAATCATATACAGCCGATACTGCACAGTTTTTCTGTCATCATGCCTGTAAGAGTAAACGCCGATTATGGCCAGAATTATTATTGAATATGTATTAAGTACTATGTTTTCAGTAATATGCATCTACATTACCCTTTGATATCTTTTGGCATCCTTTGGATTGAATATTCCTCCCTTTCAGCCGTTCTGACCTTGTTACCATAACCTATCCTCCCCGGTTTTTCCAAGCCGTTTCATCAATCCACAGTAAGTGTATAATATAGCTTTTGCATTATAAAATCAAAGGTTTTAATAAAAAATACCAGCATATTGGTTAAAACTTTTAATTGCCGGTATTTTGACTGTATTTGGATTTGTGGGTTGGGATCCAAGCCTAGGGTTTGGATTTGGAGTTGGGATTGCTGCCTAGGGGTTGGTGTCCGGGGGTAAATATACCCTTGCCCTAATATATATTATTTGATTATTATTTGATTTCCTTCTCAAAACTTACTATCTTCCCGGTTACTGCATCGATGTCGTATTCGTATTCTACATCCCCCACATAAAATTCGATATCATAGACCATAACGCCTTTGTCATGTTCCATTTCGATCTCATATCTGCTGATATCTTCAGCCGCCACGCCGGCGTGATTCAGCGCAATTTCCTTGGCTTTTGCTTCTCCGATATAATTTTTAGAGGAATTATCGCGGTTCTGTTCACTGTTGTGGGATCCATTGCTGTGAGATTGCCCTTTTCCGCTTGTTTCATCTGTTTGAGTCCGCTCTTGAGTTTGTATATGATATTTTGAACAGTCATCGCCCGGTTCTTTCTCAAAGCTTACGATTTCCCCGGTCAACGCATTTATATCAAACTCATATTCCATATTTCCCACGCAAAATTCAATTTCGTATACGAAAACCCCTTTTTCATAATCGGTTTCTATCTCAAATTTCTTGATATCCCGATCTGTGACTCCGGCATATTTCAATACAATTTCCTTAGCCTTCTCCTGTCCGATATAGGCTTTTTCGCTGGCATTGCCTATCGCCGATACATTATCGAGGTTTCCGCCATGTGATTGCCTGAGAACATTCAATTCGTTGATGGACAAACAGGCTAAATCTTCAAAGTTGTGTTGCCTGTTATTTTTTCGTATCTGTTTAATCAGCTGCGCCTTCCCCTCGGTGATTCCATATTTATCAGCCAGATCCTGCAGCTCCTTATCGGGTGAAATTGTCTGGCTTAACACCGCCCCCATGAAAGTATCTGTCTTCAGGAGAGTATTTACTTCATCCTTTAGCCGTGCGCTCAGTTCAGCGCCTTTTGCCGGATCATCGCTGTCAACGCTGATCAATATCGAATTTGCCAGTTCGTTCAAGTAGCCGTTGCGCAACATTGACCCTATCAGCGCATTGACCGTAACATCCAGATCGTTGCCCGAAAAATCCATGCTTCCCACAACGATTCTGCCCTCCTCATTGAGCGGGTCCACTGTTAATACTTTTTCCCTTTGGTTCACCTGAATTTCTATGCTCGGGTTTACGTCAAGGGCAACTGTGGCAGCCACATCGTGAGCCTCCTTGTAATTCTGAAAACCCATAATGCCTCCAAAGATCAGCACAAAGGCTGCGGCTATCCCGGCAATCCTCATCGCCCACGGGTTGATTCTTTTCTTTTCTTTCATTATTATCACATTTCCCTTCTGCTCCGCGCAATCAGAGAGAACAGAAGAAAGAATGTCCGGGGTGGCGTTCGTGAACGCCTGTTTGATTTTGTTATCAATTTCGTTTTGCTTATTCAATTCCGTTCTCCTCTCACATGATTTCTCAGTTTCTTTAAGGCCCTATGATATTTTGAAAGAGCTGTAGA
>CAYYHH010000064.1:2723-8177 GCA_964471645.1 uncultured Oscillospiraceae bacterium | reverse complement strand
CACCGCTTATATAAGTACCCGCATTGAGGGCAGCAGCCGGATTTCCGCCTTCCTTGCCCCTGACCATTACGATTCCCAATATAGATGCGAGAATACCTACGGACGACAGCAATAATGGGAACAAAGAACCTATAAATGGATCCAGAATAAAAGCATTCCCGATAGCAGGTACAACTTCCGGTATTATTACAGCCAGTGTTATCGCCGAAATGATGGACCCTACGTAGGATTCAAAAAGATCTGAACCCATACCGGCAACATCCCCTACATTATCACCGACATTATCTGCTATTACAGCCGGATTTCTTGGATCGTCCTCAGGGATGCCGGCCTCAACCTTACCCACCAGATCAGCTCCCACATCAGCAGCCTTAGTGTATATTCCTCCGCCGACCCGTCCGAACAATGCCATTGATGAGGCCCCCAAACCGAATCCGGTAATTACATCGGCAGCCCCGATACCCATTGCCACGAATATTATTCCGAGACCCAAAATTCCAAGCCCTACTACGCACAAACCCATAACCGCCCCGCTTCGAAACGCGACCTTCAATGCCTTAGGCATACTTCCGCTCCTGGCGGCATTGGCAGTTCTGACGTTGCCTTTTGTGGCCACCGTCATGCCGAAAAAACCGGCAAGTACCGAAAAAACGGATCCAAAGATATACAGCACAGCTGTGATCCAATTGATCGAAAAACCTAATACAAGAAAGATAACTGCTATTACAGCTGCCATATATTTGTATTCTCTCTTTAAGAAAGCCATCGCTCCGACTCTGATATAACCGGAGATTTCTTTCATCCGGTCTGTCCCCTCATCCAATTTTCCGATCCATGAGGCCAGAGCATAGGCAACAACAAGTGCGGCAACAGCACAAATCGGAGCAAGCATTGCAAGCATGTCCATTAGGAAAATACCCCCTTTTACACGTTTTAAGAGGTGCCCTCCGCACCTCCTTTCAAAATCCTACCCCTAAGTTTTATTCTATTGCTACTAATATCAAAGAACATAAAATAAAGCAAACAGCGCCAACGATGCTTATCTTGCTCAACACTGCCTCGTAACCTTTACTTTTTTTCTTACCGAACAGCTGCTCGGCACCGCCTCCTATAGAACCGGAGAGACCGGCACTTTTGCCTGATTGAAGCAAAATGCTGGCTATGAGCACCAAACTCGCTATGGCAAGAATAGTCATAAGTGCGATTCTCAATTCAACTAACCTCCTCATTAAATATAACCAATATACACTATCACAATAATTGACGAAAATCAAGAGACTAAAAAAAAGGATAGTGAAAAACTGATTAATTGTTCTTCACTATCCCGCTGAATTTATCCTAGATTATAAAACGCACCATTGCCCAAATACTTTGCCCCTGTGCCCAGCTCCTCTTCTATTCTGAGAAGCTGATTGTATTTAGCGACCCTGTCGGTTCTTGACGGCGCCCCGGTTTTTATTTGTCCCGCATTGACCGCCACTACCAGATCCGCTATTGTTACATCCTCGCTTTCTCCCGACCGGTGGGAAACTACTGATGTATATCCTGCTTTTTTCGCCATTTCGATGGCATCCAACGTTTCCGTCAATGTGCCTATCTGATTGACTTTTATCAAAATGGAGTTAGCTGTGCCCGTTTCGATCCCCCTGGACAACTTTTCCGTATTGGTTACGAACAGATCATCGCCAACCAGCTGGAGCTTCTTTCCAAGTCTTTCGGTCATCATTTTCCAGCCCTCCCAATCATCCTCCGCCAAGCCGTCCTCTATGGAGACGATCGGGTACTTAGATGAAAGCATTTCGTAATATTCGATCATTTGTTCAGAAGTCTTCTTTACACCTTCACCCGAAAGATCGTAAAGACCTGTTTTTGTATCGAATATCTCCGATGCAGCCACATCCAAGGCGATTTTAACATCGGTACCGGGAACGTAGCCTGCTTTTTCGATGGCTTCGACAATTGCCTGTATCGCTTCCTCATTTGATCCCAGATCAGGCGCAAAGCCACCTTCGTCGCCGACTGCAGTGTTTAATTTTTTTGATTTAAGCACGGCCTTAAGGTTATGGAAAATTTCAGTCCCCATCATCAGGGCATAGCGAAAATTTCTTGCCCCGACAGGCATGATCATAAATTCCTGGATGTCGACATTATTGTCCGCATGCTGCCCGCCGTTCAGGATATTCATCATAGGAACAGGCAATACTTTGGCATTGATGCCGCCGATATACTGATATAGAGGAAGGCCTGTGCTCTGCGCCGCCGCTTTTGCGGCAGCCAGCGAAACAGCAAGAATCGCATTTGCCCCTAATTTGCTTTTATTAGGTGTTCCATCCAGTTCGATCATGAGTTTGTCAAGCCCCACCTGATCGTATGCATCCCACCCTATCAGCTCGGGCGCAATGATCTCGTTGACATTATCTACAGCCTTGGAAACCCCTTTTCCCAAATATCTGTCCTTTTCACCGTCCCTGAGCTCTACTGCCTCATAAGCACCGGTAGATGCCCCCGACGGAACTATTGCCCTGCCCATTGAACCGTCTTCTAAATAGACTTCGACTTCCACCGTGGGATTGCCTCTTGAATCTAAAACTTCTCTCGCCCATATGTCCTCAATGTAGCTCATATTGCTTTCCTTTCTTCCAATTTGATCTTAACGCAGCCGCAAAACCATCCCTGCACTATCGATCAAAAATTTACGATCTCCAAAAAATCCTTCGGGCTCAGACTAGCACCGCCTACCAGGGCTCCGTCGATCTCATACATATTCAACAGTTCGGAGGCATTACCCGGTTTGACGCTGCCGCCATATTGTATGGCGACCCTGTCGGCAATCTCCACATCATATAAGCCTGCAATTACGCTGCGTATATATCCGCACATTTCATCGGCTTGCTCAGGCGTGGCGGTGCGGCCTGTACCTATGGCCCAGACGGGCTCATATGCAACCGTAAGGTCCGAAATCTGTCGGGCATCCAAACCTTCCAACGCCTTTTCGGTTTGTCTCTTTACGACCTCAAATTCCTTCCCTTCATCCCTCTCGCTCAGCACTTCCCCAACGCACAAAATAGGCAATATGCCGTATTTATATGCCGTATGAAGTTTCTTATTGACGGTCTCATCCGTCTCGTTGAAGTACTGCCGCCTCTCCGAATGGCCGATAATACAGTAATCGACCCCCAGTTCCTTGAGCATATCGCCTGATATTTCACCGGTGAATGCGCCTTCATCTTCATAATGCATATTCTGTGCGCCCACCTTGATTCCGGTCCCTTCAAAAGCCCTTATCAGTGCGGCCAGCTGGGTAAACGGTGCACAGATGGCAACCTTTACGTCAGATCTGGTATAATTCTCCATAAATTCCTTGGCAAAACTTTCGGCTTCCTCAATGTTCTTATACATTTTCCAGTTCCCTGCAATGAACGGTATTCTCATTTCATCCTCCCAAATTACTGTTTTTATCCTGTAAAACGGCTACCCCCGGCAGCACCTTTCCCTCCAGAAATTCAAGGGAGGCACCTCCCCCGGTGGAAATGTGGGTCATTTTCCCCGCCAGCCCGAATTGCCGTACCGCTGCCGCGGAATCACCTCCGCCTATTACCGTTATACCGTCACTGTCGGCCATAGCCTCGGCTATGGCACGTGTTCCATGAGCAAAATTCGGCATTTCAAATACACCCATAGGCCCATTCCATACTATGGTTGCAGACTTTTCTACCGCGGCCTTGAAAAGACTTATCGTTTTTTCACCGATATCCAATCCCATATACCCTTCAGGGATCTCATCAATGCCACAATAAACTTTCTCTGCCTCGTTGTTGAACTCCTTTGCCGCCAGTATGTCCACGGGCAACAGCAGCTCCACACCCATCGCCCCGGCCTTGTCGATAAGAGATAATGTCATATCGACCATGTCTTCTTCCATAATGGATTTGCCTGTTTCATATCCCTTGGCTTTGAGAAATGTATAAGCCATTCCCCCGCCTATAACAATGGTGTCTACCTTTTTGAGAAGGTTTTCAATAACCGGGATTTTATCTCTTACTTTTGCTCCGCCCATGACAGCAAGGAAAGGCCTTTTGGGACTTTCTACCGTATCCCCCAAAAACTCAAGTTCTTTTTCCATCAAAAACCCTGACACTCCCGGCAGGAACGTTGCGATTCCTACCGTAGAACAGTGAGCTCTGTGGGCTGTACCAAATGCGTCATTGACAAAAATATCGGCAAGCTGCGCAAGTTCTTTTGAAAACTCCGGCTCATTCTTTGTCTCTTCACTTCTGAATCGAAGGTTTTCCAACAAGAGTATTTGTCCGGGTTTCAGTTGTGACCCGACTTTTACGACCTCTTCGTCCACTACAAAGGGGGAGCTGCAAAACACCAGACCATTTCCGAACTCCGCCGCAAGCCTTTCCGCCACAGGTTTCAGGCTGTATTTCATATCGGCTTGTCCCTTTGGCCTTCCCAGATGAGACATAATCACTATCCGGGCGCCTTTTTCAACCAAGTAGCGTATTGTGGGCAAAGAAGCGACAATCCTGCTGTCATCGGTTATTTCGCCATTGTCATCCTGGGGAACGTTTAAATCGCAGCGCACTATAACTCTTTTATCGCTTACATCCACATCCCTGATTGTCTTTTTCATTTTGCCGCCTCGCTTATATGCCTTTACTTATCACCATGTTCAAAACATCTATTACCCTGTTTGAATATCCCCACTCGTTATCATACCACGACAAAACCTTCAACATTTTGCCTTCGACAATCATAGTGGAAAGCGCATCTATGATAGATGATCTGGGATCTTGTTTGAAATCAACAGAAACCAGCGGCTCATCGCAATACCCCAGTATTCCCTTCAGTTCACCCTCCGAAGCGCTCTTTAAAACATCGTTTACAGCCTCCTTGCTGGTCTCCTGCTTCAGTTCAAAGACAATGTCCACCAAAGACACCGCGGGGGTCGGTACCCTTATAGCCATCCCGTTAAGTTTGCCTTTCAATTGAGGCAGCACAAGCGAAACTGCTTTGGCAGCTCCCGTAGTCGTTGGGATCATCGATACAGCCGCGGCCCTTGCCCTTCTTAAATCGCTGTGAGGAAGATCCAGTATTTTTTGATCGTTAGTATATGAATGAATAGTAGTCATGAGTCCTCTTTCAATACCGAATTCCTCATCGATCACCTTGGCAAAGGGTGCCAGGCAGTTGGTGGTACAGGAGGCATTTGAAATAATATGGTGATTTGCCGGATCATATTTATCATCGTTTACTCCCATTACCACTGTGATATCCTCATCGGTGGCCGGAGCAGAGATTATGACCTTTTTAGCGCCCGCCTTTATATGTTTTTCCGCATCGGCTTTCTTCGTAAAGTGTCCGGTTGATTCGATAACCACATCGACCCCAAGCTCTTTCCATGGCAATTCTTCCGGGTTCCTCATTGCCAGAATCTTTATTTCTTTA
>CAYYHH010000064.1:0-2713 GCA_964471645.1 uncultured Oscillospiraceae bacterium | reverse complement strand
GTGGAGTATCTGCAATATCACCCAGCTTCACTACTTTAATTTCTTTACCGTTTACAACGATTGCATCTTCCTTGGCCACTACATCGGCCTCGAACTTGCTGAAACAGCTGTCATATTTCAGAAGGTGGGCAAGTGTCTTTGGATCTGTGATGTCATTGATAGCCACTATTTCAAATAGATCATCTTTCTCCGCAGCAATTTTAAATGCGTTCCGCCCTATTCTCCCAAATCCGTTAATTCCTACTTTTGTCTTCATTTGATTTCCTCCATAAGTTAATTTTTTGTTATCATATGTTATACCCACCGTCTCTGATAGTTACCACATAAAATTGATTTTTTATTCGCTATGGTCGCTATCGGGCCTTTTAAAAACGCTTGCGCCTCGTCGAGGATGGAAGGTTCATCTCATCTCTGTATTTTGCTATTGTCCTTCTGGAAATTTCTATACCGCATTCTGCCATTGATTCGGCGATGGCCTGATCGGAAAGCGGAGCCTTGGGGTCTTCGCTGTCTACCATCTCTCTGATAATCGACTTGATACTTTCCGATGCAATACCTGCACCGTCGTTTCCGGTTACACCGCTGGTAAAGAAGTATCTGATTTCAAAAAGGCCCCTTGGAGTTTGCATATATTTCCCGTTAATAGATCTGCTCACCGTCGATTCGTGCACCCCTACTTCATCAGCTATCTGCTTCAAAGTAAGTGTTTTCATATGCCGGGGACCATGCTCCAGGAAATCCTGTTGATAATCGATTACGGCTTTTACTACATTATATATTGTCTGCCGACGCTGCTCTATACTTTTAATCAGCCAGAGTGCCGAGTTCAATCTTCCGGAAAGGAATTTGGAAATGTTGGATTCTTTATCTGCTTCTATGAGCATCTTTTGATAATAAGGGCTTATGTTGAGCCTGGGTGCCGTGCTGTCATTAACTAATACAACATATTCATCGCCGACTTTTTCCACCGTGACATCGGGAACGATATAGCGATTGTCCCCCATGCTCCCGAATTGCCTTCCCGGTTTCGGTTCAAGGGATTTGATGCGATCGCTTATCTCTTGCACTTCCCTTATTGAAATGCCCATAGCCTTTGAAATATTGGCAAGCCTGTTCTCCGCTATATCTTCAAGGTGATTTTCTATTATCTGTCTTACTACGGGCTTGTCCTCACCCCGATGATGGAGCTGTATCATCAGACATTCGATCAGATCTCTTGCTCCGACACCTATGGGTTCAAAGCCTTGTATCACCGCCAAAGCCTCAAGCACCTTTTCTTCCCTGGCCCGAAATACCTGACAAACCTCCTTTACCGACGAAGTCAGATATCCGTTTTCGTCGAGGGCTTCTATAAGATAGCGGGCAATCATTTTGCAGGCGGGTTTCATTTTCAGAAAATCCAATTGCATCATCAGGTGATCCGTAAGACTTGTTTCTGTTGAAACGAAATGCTCATAGGAATAATCATTTTGTTCGCTGCTTCTGCCGCTGCCCTGACTGTAGCTTATATCATCATATCCTCGTTCCCTGAAGTGCTCGGCCCAATCAAATTCTTGTTCATCCCTTTCAGGCCCCGGCTCTTCTTTTATTTTATCGTCTCCCCCTCCTCTGTCCCCGGTTTCGGCATTCAAATCCCCATTTTCGGCATTGTCGCTGTCAGTTTTTTCCGACCTTTCAAGCACGGGGTTAGCCAAAATCTGCTCCTGAACGTAACTTTCCAGCTCTTGAGTGTTAAATTGCAACAGCTGAATGGCTTGTATCAGTTCCGGAGTCATAACCAGCTTCTGAGTTTGTTCAATTGTCAGTTCATAACCCAGTTTCATAATAGCCTCTGCTCCTTAGTATAAAGCTAAAAATCAATCGGTGTCCAAGATAAAACGGATTCATCAAGCATTGGTAACAGTATACCACAAATCAGCGTAACCGAAAACTGAAATAATATGACCAGGATATACCTTCATTGCAAGGTGGGAACAATAACAATTATATCAATTCGGGAAATCCCAGCTGCCTGAGAGCTTCATATACAACTACGGCAGCGGAGTTTGAAAGGTTCAGCGATCTGAGTTTTGCATTGTCACTCATGGGTATGCGTATAGATTTGTCGTAATTCTCTTCAATAAATTTCTTCGGCAAACCTGCGGTTTCTTTTCCGAAAACCAGCATTGCATCGCTTTCATATTCGACGCTGGTAAAAAGTTGCTTTCCCTTGGTCGTAGCCAGGTACATCGGTCTGCTTCCATATTTCACGATAAAGTCATCCAGGCTGTCGTGGACTTCCAGATCTACAAACTCCCAATAGTCCAATCCCGCCCTTTTGACATGCGCATCATCAATTGAGAATCCAAGGGGTTTTACTAAGTGCAGGCTGGCTCCCGTAGCTGCACAAGTTCTGGCAATGTTACCGGTATTGGGCGGTATTTCCGGCTCTACCAAAACGATTCCCAAATTATGTCCCGGATTGTGCGCTCTGACCGGCGCCTTGCCTTCTGCCTCTAAATATTCCATTCCTTGTGGCGATGGCAGTGTTTTTTCTTCTGTTTTCAATTGCATCTTTTGTGTTTGAAACTCCGCTTTCATTGCTGGTGTACAGGATTAATAACGACCTGATCAGTCATATTTTGCAAGTTTTTTAATTTGTCTAAAGACTATTTGCAAATATTATATTATAATACCATAAGAATACTGCAGGAGGTAATGCATATGGATAAAA
>CAYYHH010000063.1:0-8210 GCA_964471645.1 uncultured Oscillospiraceae bacterium | reverse complement strand
GTAAGTGATCAACGAACGAGGGAAGATTGATGACGTTTGAAGAGAAAACCATATCCAGTGAGAGAATTTATGAAGGAGCCATATTAAATCTCCGCCGGGACAAAGTCACCATTGTCAGCGGGGGCACATCCTATCGGGAGATAGTGGAGCACAGCGGCGGCGTAACCATTGCCGCAGTCACTGATGAAAATAAAATGGTATTGGTGAGGCAATACAGAAAAGCGGCGGGCAAGGTCGTTCTCGAGTCGCCTGCAGGCAAGGTTGAAATCGGTGAGGATCCTGCCATTGCAGCTATCCGTGAACTCAAAGAAGAAACAGGCTATACTGCAAATAATCTGGTTCATATTACATCTTTCTATTCTTCTATCGGTTATTCGGAGGAATTGATCCACCTGTATTTTGCATCGGGGCTCATACCGGGGGAGACGAATTTTGATGACAGCGAAGCCATAGACGTTGAGGAATATCACCTTTCCGATCTTAAAAGCATGGTAATGGCCGGAGAAATCGAGGATGGTAAAACGATTGCCGCTATATTAATTGCCGCTGCAAGAGAGGGAATATAAACGATTCCAAAAAGCAACCACCGATAATGGATGCGGCCATCAGCATCTGAACGATCAGAAATGACCCGATCCTGTTTCTGAATTCCTTTTTAAAAAGGAAGGCGTCCGCAGATAAAAGCGTAAGGGCAAATCGCATAGAAAGAATCGCGGAACCGCATAGAGCGGGCACTATTATCAAATTCGGCGGCAACAATGTGAGGAGAACAAAAAGGACACCTTTCAGATTGAGGGTGTCCATCAATAACGCAGAGGAAAAACCAAGGGAGGCCCCCTTGTAAAGCAACGCCAGCAAGGCAGCGGGGAAGCCGGCAACGGTCAATCCCGACAGCATGATGATCAGAAACAAGCCCAGATTGATTGCGATAGATTTGAGAAACATATGGGTCAGCAGTCCTTCTGCCCATTCTATATCGACCAGATTGTAGTTTAAATAGTCCCGGATGCTCGCTTTCGCATCGGCGGACAGCATTATTTCGGTGAATGTACCGATGGAAACACCCACAAGTATGACGAAGAGAATAATTATGATCAGCCTGGTGCTGAAACCGATCTTTTTCATTGTTTTGTTCTTTAGCATAGCATAGAATCTCCTTTATCCAATGTATGTCCAATGCTGTATATTTAGTACATCATAAGCTGTTACCGGAAAATCATGCGATAAAAGGTTATTGTAAACGACAAAAGACTGGGCTATACTGGAAGGACAACATGAAAGGGGATATAAAATGCAAAGCTATCTTTTGGAGTTCACCGAATACCTTGAGTCAGAAAAGGCTATGTCGCGGAATTCTATGCTGGCCTATGGGAGAGATATCAAAGATTTTCTTTCCTTTTTAGTCGGGAAGAAAATAGCGGACCCCTGCGAAGTAACAGAAACGGAAATTATTGCCTATCTTTTTTCACAGAAAGCAAACGGCAGATCTGCGGCAACAGTCAATCGGAAGCTGGTATCGCTGCGAACTTACTATTGCTATCTGAATATGTACAAAAATATGAACGGGGATCCCACAAGGGGGATCAAACCGCCGAAAATCGAAAGAAAAAAGATGGAGTATCTTACAATTGATGAAATAGAGCAGTTGCTGTCAAACCCGGACGAATCAATCAAAGGCTGCAGGGACAAGGCCCTGCTGGAGGTGCTTTACGCATCCGGAATGAGGGTCAGCGAAGTGTCCGCCACTGATCTTTCCAACATCAACCTTCGTATAGGATTTATCACTGTCGACGGAGAAGCGGGCAAAGCCAGAGTGATACCGCTGGGGAGGCCTTCAAGAGCAGCATTGGAAGTCTACATATATGAAGCCAGGCCCAGGTTGTTGAGGGAAGGCAAGCCGGATACAGAGGCCCTGTTTTTAAACTACAACGGCGATAGAATAACTAGGCAGGGCATCTGGAAAATAATAAAGGAAAATGCCAAATCCGCCAATATCGAAACTCAGATAACACCGCGTACCTTGAGAAATTCCTTTGCGATACACATGATCCAGAACGGAGCGGACCTTAAAACATTGCAGGAACTGCTCGGCCATGAGGACATGACAGCCACCCAGGTATATTTGAGCTTTTCAAAAAATCGCATCAAGGATGTATATGACATAGCCCATCCGCGGGCATAAAAAAGAAGAAAAAACTCTTGCCTACTCATACACCTTGTGTTAGAATAAGCGATGGTGAATTACGGACGGTCCTCTGGATATAGCTCATCGGTGCATGAGCGCTTGGATACCAAGAACGTCTTTGGAGAGAGGAGGAATAGAGGATGGACATCATGAGAGCCATTGAACAGGATTATGTAAATCCGGACCTGCCTAAGATCAGAGTTGGAGATACTGTTAAAGTCCATATCAAGATCAAAGAAGGAACCAGAGAAAGAATCCAGATCTTCGAAGGCTTTGTGCTCAAAAAGCAAAACGGAGGTCTCCGGGAGACATTTACGGTCAGAAGAATCGCATCGGGAGTAGGCGTAGAAAAAACATTTCCGCTTCACTCGCCCAGAATCGACAAAGTCGAAGTGGTAAGGCACGGCGATGTAAGAAGAGCGAAGCTGAATTACATGAGAAAGAGAACCGGTAAAGCAGCTAAGATCAGGAGCAAAGAATACAGATAAACAAGCGGAGGGGCCTTTTCAAAGGCCCCTTTTTTCAAATATCTTGTGATCAGGGCAGCGTTAACTGATCCGTGAAGTATAAGAACTAAAAGCAGGGCAGAAAAATGATCGAACATATAAACTGGTATCCCGGTCATATGAAAAAGACCAGGGAAATGATACAAGCGAATTTAAAACTGGTGGATGCCATGGTAGAGGTGGTGGATGCCAGAATACCTGTTTCAAGCAGAAACCCCGTCATAGATGAGTTGGCAGGGAACAAGCTACGAATTATCGCGCTGAATAAAAGTGATCTGGCTGATGCTAAATCGGTAGAAGAATGGATTAAACGATACAGGACACAAAATATCAACAGCGTATCGCTGAACTCCAATACCGGACGTGGAATCCCCGAATTGCTCAAGCTGTTGGAAAATATCGAGCGGGATAGAAATCAGGATCGTTTGCGGCAAAAACCCCTGAGACTGATGATCGTCGGAGTGCCCAACGTTGGGAAATCATCCCTTATAAATAAATTGGCGGGAAGAAAATCGGCAAAAATCGGCGATCGCCCGGGAGTGACGAGGGGCAAGCAATGGCTTTCAATGAAAAACGGAATGCAGCTTTTGGATACACCCGGAATACTTTGGCCGAAATTTGAAGATCCTTCGGTAGGGCTCAATCTTGCTTTCTGCGGATCGATAAAAGATGAAATAATGGACATTGCCAGCCTGGCGTTAGAGCTGATCACAGTGCTTTCTGAAAATTATTCCGCACTTCTGACGGAAAGGTACAGGCTGGACGGATTGGGAGACTCTCCTTTGGCTACTATGGACATGATAGCTGAAAAAAGGGGATTTATTCTTTCGGGAAAACGCATTGATTACGAGAGGACGGGCCGCACTATAATGGATGAATTCCGAAGCGGCGCCATCGGAAAGATCACTCTGGAACAAGCGGGCTCCGCCTTATAAATTTGTTGCCATCGAAGAGAGACAGGACGTTATGAAAAAAGAAGAGCGCAAGTTGCTTCTGCAGCAAAAGCTGGAAGATATGAAGCGATATGAGAATGACCTTTATGACAAAGGCATTCACTACATAGCCGGAGTCGATGAGGCCGGCAGAGGTCCGCTGGCGGGTCCCGTGGTGGCTGCGGCAGTGGTGCTTCCAATGGATTTTGGGCTTCTCGGGGTAGACGACTCTAAAAAATTAACGCAAAAAAAGAGGGAAGTGCTATATGAACAGATCCTGGGTCTGGCTTTGGCTTACGGAATCGGAATAGTGGACAATGAAACCATAGATAGCATAAACATTTTAGAGGCCACTAAATCGGCAATGAAAATTGCTCTCAGAGAGCTGGAAAGAGAATTGAGGGAATGCTTGGGTCCTGATTGGAAAACGCTCACAGGGGAAGCCGACAGGCGAAAACCCTGCTGCATTCAGCATGTTCTGATAGATGCGTTGATTCTGCCCGATGTGCCCATACCGCAGACAGCTATTGTCCACGGTGACGGAATAAGCGTATCAATTGCTGCGGCATCCATATTGGCTAAGGTTACCAGGGACAGAATAATGTTGGAATACAGCAAACAATACTGCGGTTACTCCTTTGAGAGCAACAAAGGTTATGGAACGAAAGCCCATTACCTTGGTATCGATGCCAAAGGCCTTTGCCCCATCCACAGAAGAACTTTTCTAAAGGGGTTCTAGCTTCATTACTTCGGGAAAGCAGGATTTCTGAAACTGGGGACAGGAAAGGCAATCAAAGAGCAGGGGGACATCAGAAGCCGGAATGGGCATGAATCCATGCTTTTGGAAAAATCCGGGCGCTTTTGCCACAAGATAGACCCGCTCGCCTTCTTTTTTTCTGACCTCATCCAAGGCAAGCTTAAGCAGTTTGCCGCCGATTTTTTCTTTTCTATATTCCGGCTCCGTGGATATGCCGTCAATTATGTATTCTCCGCCCCTCATGGCCAGGACGCAGCCGCTGATCAGCCTCCCGTTCTTGTCTTCCGCTTTCCAACATTGGACCAGGTCCGTCGGAAGGGGCTCATCGAAAGAAAACTCCAAATCGTGGCGGATAAACATCTCTACCAGGCGATCATATTCATCGGTTGTGCTTATAGTATACTCTACCAATTATATCCCTCCATATCGCTTCTCAATGTATTTATCCTGAGCTTCCTGTGCAGACACGTGATGTTGAGCGGGAATTCGCATCCCTTTTCTCCGTCCACATCGGTTCCGATGTCTGTGTCGGATTCAAGATACAATTTGTTGGTCCTGAAGAACACTACATTCTTGTTTTCCGAGTGATTGCCCTGCATGAAATTGAATAAAAGGCCCGGCAGTTCAGTTATGGGCATCTCCCTGAAAAGCAGAACGTCAAGGAGCCCGTCATCTATTCTGGCATCGGGTGCCACCCTTTTAAAACCGCCTGCGGACTTACCGTTCATAACTAGCATAAAGTACATCTTTTCCATCCCCGAATACTCGGCGCTCTCAATTTTTATTGGTATTGGCTCCAGCTTGGGGATCTCGCTGGCTCCCTTCAGATAATAGGACATTATACCCAGGGTGCTTTTTATGTTCGGGTGTGTCCTCTGGCTCACATCCACTAAAAATCCCATGGCCGCTACGTTGATAAAATATTTGCCGTTGACGCAACCCACATCTGCAAAAGAATAGTATTCTTCGGTGGCAATTTTAGCCATGTCGTCAATTTTGTGAGGTATGTCAAAATATTGGGCGAAATCGTTGGCAGTTCCCGAGGGGAAAATGGAGATTGGCAAATCGACACCGTTGTTCAGCATGGCATTGACGACTATATTCAGCGTACCGTCCCCGCCTGCGGCAACAACCTTGCAAAAACCCACATCCTCGGCCGATTGCATCATCTCATTTATGATGGCGGTCCTGTCCACGCGCACAGGTATGACTAACATTCGCTTCTTCTGGAATATTTCAATAACTCTGTCAAGATTAGAGGTGAAAATACCGTTTCCTGCGTGGGGGTTATATATCAATAATATTTTCTTTATTCTCATTTGTGAACCGTTCCCTGATTTTACCGATAAGGTAAAGCGATCCTGATACTATTACCCCATCGTAGTTGTGCATTTCTGTTAATATATAGTCGTAGGCTTTTTCCCAATCGCCTATATCGACACATCTTCTGCCCTTCGATTCGACTGCCTTGCAAAGCTTGTCCGAATGTAGTTTACGGGGATTGTCAGGCTCTGTCGCGACAATGTCTCCCGGGATTACAGAAAATTCGTCTATCAGGGAATCCACCTTTTTATCCGCAAGAATCCCTATAACCAAAAGGAGCTTGCTGTTGACGAAGTGATCATTGATGACTTGTGCCAGGGCTTTGATTCCTCCTTCATTATGGGCACCGTCAATTACCAGCCACGGATCTTTTTTTAATATTTCCAGACGCCCCTTGTTGTATGCTTTTTTGATTCCCATCCTCAATTTTTCTGTGTCGCATATTATTATACCCATGTTCATTAAAATCCCAATCACCGTCAGTGCACAAATTCCATTAAAAACCTGGTGCATCCCCACCATGCTCAGCCGAATATGTGAGGGGACATGGGGATGTAAGCCCGGAATATCTGCCATATCGGCGACAAAAGAATACCCGTCCAGAGATTTAATTACTTCTTTGGGAAGGATTTTTGACGCGTCGTAAAAATCACATCCCCGACGGTCACAAATTTCTTCGATCACCTTCAGCGCATCAGGATCATTGACATTGGCTGCTACGGGGCAGCCGTCTTTTATTATTCCGGCCTTTTCCCGGGCAATGTCCACGATAGTATCTCCCAGGACATCCATATGATCGTAGGATATAGAGGTGATAACCGAAACCAGGGGACTTTTAATAATATTTGTGGAATCACCGTTGCCGCCCAAACCAACTTCCAACACCAGTATGTCCATAGGCTTGAGGCTGAAATAGACGAAACCTATGGCTGTGACCAATTCAAATTCGGTGGGGGATTCATAGCCTTCGGAAAGCATTTGATCTACCGCGGGAAAAACCTTGGCAGCACAACGGATCAGGTCGTCTTTGGAAATCTCCGAGCCGTCAAACTCGATCCTCTCCGTAAACCTCTGAAGGTAAGGTGAGGTGTACAGCCCGACTTTATATCCGTTTTCCTTAAGCATAGACGCCAAAAAACGACAGACCGAGCCTTTTCCGTTGGTTCCGGCAACGTGAATAACTTTCATGTCATCCTGGGGGTTGCCCAGAAAGTCCATGAGAACGGCCATTCTTTCAAGGCCCAGCCTGCTTCCGAATTTCTGAAAACTGTGTATTTTATCTAAAGTTTCTTGATAATTCATAGGTTCCCTTATATTCATTTATTACAGCCTGCGATATTCATTTTTTACAGCTGTTAATTCAATTTTACAACTTTTTCTCAACTAATGAAAGTCGCTGATCGATTTTTCCCGACGTAACTTCCGCCGCGGCCAATTTTTCACGCTCGGCTGCAACGACAGCTTCCGGAGCCTTTGCAACAAAGCCCGGGTTCGCGAGCTTCGATGACAGCCTTATGATTTCTTTCTCCAGTCTGTCCTTCTCTTTATGCAAACGCTGATATTCAGCCTGATAATCCAAAAGATCGTCTAAAGGAATATATATCTCGGCACCGCCGACAACAGCTGACATGACCTCTTCGGGGATCATTTGCCGATCTGCAATAAATGCTACATCTGCAAGGTTGGCTAAGTTTTTAAGGTACATTTCGCATGCTCTTATTTTCTCCGATATCTCATCAGGTGCTAAAATAACGGCACGAAGCTTTCTTGTAGGCTGGGCTTCGGCCTCTGCCCTGATATTACGGATGCTGCGGATGATTTCCATAGCCAGCTCTATTCGTTCGCTTTCATCTGAAAAGCTGATTTTTTCATCGTATGCGGGCCAATGAGAAACTATCAGCATTCCCTCATTTCCCGGAAGGAAGCTACGGATTTCTTCTGTAATAAAGGGCATAAAGGGATGAAGCAGTGCAAGCATGTCTTTAAGGACCTTTACAAGGACGAGCCTTACTATCTCTTTGTCATCCTCATCTTCCCCGTACAGCCGGGATTTGACCAACTCTATATACCAATCGCAGTATTCATTCCAGATGAGCTCGTGGATTTTTTGGCCGGCCAGTGCAAGGTCGTAGTTTTCCATATTAGCTGTTATCTCGGCAACCGATTCGTTCAGTTTTTTCAGAATCCATTTATCCTCATCCTTTAAAGGAAGATTTTCAAGTCCGTTGTCAATGGCCGCCATGGGTTTGAAGTTGCCTTGATCGTCCTGAAGGTTCATAATTACAAATCGTGAAGCGTTCCAAAGCTTGTTGGCAAAATTCCTGCAGGATTCCAACCTGTCGAACCTGAATCGGATATCGCTTCCCGGGCTTATCCCCGTTGCAAGCATAAAGCGCAGGGCGTCGGCGCCGTACTGATCTATTATTTCCAGCGGATCGATGCCGTTGCCCAGGGATTTGGACATTTTGCGTCCTTCGCTATCTCTGACGAGGCCGTGGATATACAAA